>NZ_JFGV01000049.1:0-42753 GCF_000612035.1 Photorhabdus aegyptia
CGAGCCGAGCGAAGCGAGACAACAGCGCGTAAGCGCTGGCCCGAAGGGCGAGGCCGCAGGCCGAGTCATCCTGTACGACCCACCATCTTAGAGCTTCATTCGAAACAAATTCCCTAGATGGGTCGTTAGCTCAGTCGGTAGCGCAGCTGACTTTTAATCAATAGGTCGCAGGTTCGAGCCGAGCGAAGCGGGATAACAGCGCGTAATTGCAAAGCTCACAATAAATTCCTTAAAAGAATACGAACTTATTTACTTGTAGGATAATTATGTTGCACTTACTATTCGAAACTATCATATTATTCTATAAGTAATATATTTATTACTGTAGAAAACCTCTGATAATTCATTTCAAATATAGTCTAATTTGAATAAATAACAATGAAATATTCTTACATCTCAAATGATTAACCATTACATGTAATTAATAGTAATAAATAACCCAAAATTTTGAAATTAAAAACATATCTATTACTTTAAAATTAAACGTCTAAATGACATTCATCATTATTTCATTTCTAGAAGTATACCAATGTATAGCTCATAATTAATCTGGCTGATTTTAATACTGACATTTAATATGCTCCAGAAAACATTCTTCCTACTAATCATTTAATACTGATATGACCATGAGATTATCTTATTATTTTTACGTCACTGATAAAGTTCAATATTTAACTACTCGGAGTAAATGCTAATTTAAATTTCACCGATAAGGTCACATGCTATATAAACAGTCAAATAACCGTAATAATAAGGAAACAATAAAATGGCACGAGTATATATAAACCCTAATCAGACTCTTGATATTTATAAGAATGGCAGTATATTAGTTCCTGCTCATCAACCTCATATAACTATAAAAAACGTTAGTTTAGCGCTAGTTAAAGTGAGTGGCTACTGGGCATCCTTAGTTGGAGATTATACTCTGTATAATTCTATAGAGATCTATCCTGGCAGAAGTGAAATACTTATACCGCCTCCTAATCTTATTTACTACTATAAAGTTACGGCTACTAATCTCGCCAGTTATTTAAACGCAGAAATTGAAGTGGAGGTTGGATCGAATAATAATCCTCTCTTTTAACCTGAGTCTTCTTTGGGGAAATATTCAAGGCGGGTCAACGCCAGTGATACACCCCTGATCAACACTACAGAGGCATTAATCAGGGCATTGTGTTGATATTTGTGGAATGCGCTAAGGCATACGGGAAAAAGTTCTGACATACGTTACGAATGGGCATAGAGGTGATCTCACTGAATTGGTTGTGCAATTGGTGGATCACAAACACTCTATGCCTGTCTCATTTTCTGGGGACTCCTCAGTATTCTCGATTTATTTTGCCAATTACAGGTTCTAAATAGACTGTTCCATTCTGAATTTGATAGCTTCGATTGGATCTGGCGGGTCGATGGGATAGTGTTCTGCTTCATAGGCTTCAATCAGCAGAACCATAACTTCCATATAATTGAATTCAGGTGTGCCGATTTCAGGTTGATTATCAAACAGAGAGGCAACAGTTTTTAATGCTTCTTGATAATCTTGTTTTGTTCTAATAGGTTTAATATTCATTGTTCATTCTAGCTCTACTTTGTCGATAACCGCATTAACCCGGCAGCTTCATCATATTACTGAAATCTTCCAGTGTCAGCACTCTCATTTACCTACACGTTTTCAGAATTGGTAACTTAAGTGTATCGATGATATCAATAAGAATAAAATAAAAATAATTTCCAGATGTTAAATATAAATTTGTAGGGTATGTTTTTGATTCAAAAATGTTGAACCACATTCTTTTTCTGGGCTAGACTTTGATTAGTGTGAATTGCAAGTGAGACTATTTTTACAATAATTTAATATATTGATTATAAAATAACATTGTTAATTTAAGGAGAAAGTGCATGAGTCACAAGAATGATTTTAAGGCTTTTTCTATTAGTAATAATGCGAATATAATTAGTCAAGAAATATATGAAGAAAGTAAGGGTTTACTGACTGGGTTTCCACCAAATACTATTTCTATCGATTTATTAAATAAAGTTCTTCGCCAGTCATCAATTATATCATCTGTGGTAGCTGATTTTATCGCTACACAATCTAGCGATAATATTCTAGATGATGGCGATATAATTAAACTCACCGCTCAATTAAACAGAGCGTTAGAACAAAAAATCACAGCAGAAGTTCCAAATGCCTCATTAACACAGAAAGGTATTGTTCAGCTTACAGATGTAGTGGGCAATAGTGATACATTGGTTGTCACTCAAAAGCTAGCCCAGGAAATAATAGATTCATTGCGTGAAAATATTAATGACAGAGTGCCCAATAGCCGAAAGGTGAATGGGAAAACATTGTCTACTGACATTAGTTTAGAGGCTGAGGATATAGGTGCATATACCAAGGCAGAAGTTAATAATCTAATCAATGCAGTTAATAATATTCCTGTGGGAGCTCCTATTCCCTGGCCTACAGTTATACCGCCAGCGGGGTGGCTGCAATGTAATGGAGCAGAGTTCGATAAAACAGCTTACCCACAATTAGCGGCGGCGTATCCTACAGGGAAATTACCTGACCTGCGTGGAGAATTTATTCGTGGTTGGGATGATAGTCGAGGTGTTGATAGTGGTCGTATTATTTTAAGCGCACAGACTGACAACACAAAAAGAATACAACTTTCTCAAGGAAACGAGAGAAGAAAATACCTCTCTAATTATCAAGGACCTGTAGATGGATACCAATATCCGCTCGGTAGGGATGTTACAGGCGACGCAACTGTTACATCAATTGCTAACAATACAGGCGGTTATGAAACCCGTCCCCGCAATGTTGCATTTAATTACATAGTGAGGGCTGCGTAATAGCTGAACAGAAATACTCTTTGAAAGCCAGCAATATAAGAAGCCGTTTTGCTTGAATGGAAAAAATATCGGGTATTACTGAGCAGAACAGATATTTTACAAGCTTTCGATATTGAATGGCTGGATAAACTGAGGTAGTAACAAAGCCGGTTAGCCCGGCTTTATTTTTTTATTCTGAAAACTAAATCTGTTAGTGGGGAGCTATTTCTTTTCTGGCTAACTCAGCTAGAAAAGCAGAGCGGTTTTTGTAGTGTCCGTTTTTCTCAATGTAGCGATCTATAGCAGTTAATAGATTGCCAGGCATAGTTAAATTGAACTTTATGGCCTTTGACTCATATTTTGCTGGGTCTAACTCGATGAGGGCAATAACCCCTCCATCTTCAGACAAGCGAGAATCACCGATATAATCAGATGAGTCTTTTGGGGTAGGGACATAGCCGCCGTGTTCGGTTAAAACTTCCATGTGCTGCGCGAATGCTTTTTTAGCATCCCGAATAGCATTTTCTAAAGTATTGCCGGCAAAGAAACAGCTTTCAACATCGGGGAAGTAACCGTCAAACCCATCTTCTGTTTTAAATATAAAGAGTGGATAAATCATAGTATTACCTCTTAATTTGATCATGAACTTTGCAGAGAAAGGGTGGCATAACTGTGCCCGTTATCATAGTAATTTCAACCCTGAAATATTTTGTGCCTGCCGGATCACGCCTTTTGATGAGTCTTTTCTTGGGTGCGGTATTGTGATTGTTTTTGCAACACCGGGTTTAGTTAGGGTGATGTGGCTACCGTCTTGTCTGGCCTTAACCCATCCGTCAGCTATTAGGAGTTTTATTAGTTTAAATCCTCCGTTTGGTTAATGTATGAGTATAATACCTACACATTAATTCCGTTATCAATATATTTATAGGTGTTATGCCTACCTTTTATAGGTGTGAAATATGATAAATGTAACAATCAGAGGCTGAAAGGGTGGTAACGAGCATTTACTTACACTAATTGAAGATTCAAATATCATTGATAATTGGTTATCAGAAATATATATACCCTATGGATTTCAAGATGCATCGCGGCGGCAAGGGAGCGAATCCCCGGGAGCATAGATAACTATGTGACCGGGGTGAGAGAGTGCAGCCAACAAAGAAGCAACTTGAAAGATGACGGGTATAAAAAGGAGGAAAGGTGTGGTTAGTAAATAACGTTGGTTAATCCGGCTGTATCTTTTTAGATTCTGAGGTGTACTGGCTAGGGAAACCTGTTAGGATTACGATAGGTTAAGACCCACACATAAATTTATTAGAGCAATTCGCAAAAGAGGCACTCAGAATTAGATGCCTGTTGCCATTTCAAAAAAGTTCAACTTTTCGGTTTAATACCCCGTTTCCGTAGTTTCTTACGCTAATTGCTTACGAAGTTTTTCTATGAAATGACAGGAATAAGAGAAAAATAATTTCCAGATATTAAATATAAATTGTCTGTATGTTTTAGATTCTAAAATGTTGAACTACTTATTGCTGCCAATGATACAAAAACGGTTAACCTTATAAGTAATAAGAACACAGTATTATATTTTTCCTGAACTAGACTTTTATTAGCCTGAATTACAGAGGATTATTTTTACAATAATTTAAGATGTTGATTATAAAATAACATGATTTAATTTAAGGAAAGTATATGAGTCAAAAGAATGATTTTAAGGCTTTTTCTATTAGTAATAATGCAAATGTAATTAGTCAAGAAAAATATGAGCAAAGCCAGGGGTTGCAGACAGGGTTTTCTCCAGATAATGTTCCCACTCACTTATTAAATAAGGTGTTGCGTCAGTCATCAACCATATCATCTGTTGTCGCTGATTTTATCGTGACACAATCTGGCAATGATGTTCTGGATGATGGTGATATAGTCAAACTTACCGCTCAACTAAATAAAGCGTTAGAACAAAAGTTTACAACAGAAATTCCTGGTGCTTCATTAATACAAAAAGGTGTTGTTCAACTGACTGATCAGGTCGGTAATAGTGATACATTGGCAGTGACGCAAAAATTGGTTCAGGAAATAGTAAACTCACTGTATGAAAATATTAATAGCAGAGTGTCTAATAGTCGAAAAGTGAATGGTAAAGTGTTAGATGAGGATATTAATTTGAATGCGGCGGATGTGGGAGCGTATTCGAGAGAAGAAATAGATAAGCAAAATAAAGAAGCTAATAATATTCCTGTTGGTGTTCCAATTCCTTGGCCATTACCTTATCCACCTATCGGCTATCTCAATTGTAACGGCTCTGCTTTTAATAAATTACAGTACCCAAAGTTAGCAGAAGCTTATCCTGACGGTAGATTACCTGATTTAAGGGGCGAGTTTATTCGTGGTTGGGATGATAGTCGAGGTGTTGATAGTGGGCGTGGAATTGTGTCTTGGCAAGAAGGGTCTTATTTAGTACAAGAAATTAATAATCCTCCTAATTGTGTTGTTAACTTCTCGTTAAATAATAGAGCAGAGCTAAATTGGGATGTTCCAGCTGGGAATGTTAAAGTAAATGGACGAGGAATAGGTGGAGCTGGAAATTGGATTACAGATACAAATTTTTTTGGTGTCACCCGTCCCCGTAATATAGCATTTAATTACGTAGTGAGAGCAGCATGCGGCATAATGGCTGAACAAAAAAATTCTTTAGAACCTGAAGTGGCAGTATTAGGTAAAGATGGGTTAGCAGAAAAACCCGGCTGGTTGACAATTTATCATGTAGCACCATATTCCCGCGAGTTTATTTTTGCTCGCCCGGAATATTTAATGGAAGGCATAGGGCTACCAGCTAGTTCCTATATTGATGCGCCAGAACTTCCAGATTCTGATGACAAAGTGGTTTGTCGTAGTGAAGATGGTAAGTATTGGGAAATTGTCCCCGATTACCGGGGGAAAACAGCTTACAACACGCAAACTTGTTTGCCGATTGGGATAACAGAAATCGGTGAGTTATCAGATTCGCTAACATTCAGGAAACCTGCTACTCATTTTGATAAGTGGACCGGAAAAGAGTGGGTCGTTGATGAAGTTGCAGTAAAAGCCAATCAGATTGAACAGGCAGAACAACAACGAGATACATTGCGTCGACATGCAAATGAAGTAGTTACATTACTGCAACATACCGTTGATGTTGAAATGGCAACAGAAGCAGAGAAAATAGCATTAATGGCTTGGAAAAAGTATTTTGTATTATTGAGCCGTGTCGATATTCTGCAAGCTCCTGATATTAAGTGGCCGGAGCAGCCAAGTCATTGAAGCCGGGGCACCGGCTTTATTTTTTTATCCTGAAAACAGAGTAAGGGTAATGTACCGTATCTGTGCTATGAAATTGCAGAATAGTATCAATATCTTTAGCATGGCAAGATGTACTGGCAACAAATGCGTATATCTGCGTATCATAGAGGCATTTTCCCAACTCTCCCATTTCTTGTGTAATGCCGAAAGTGATTCTGGATTGTATCAACCAGCTTGCCCACATATACCGTAGAGCGTGGAAACAAAAATCTTCAATACCAGATATTTGTGTTCAGATACTAGAAGATTCAGTTTGGAACCGGCAGAAAAAATAGTTACAGGAAGACATGGAGAATAAATCCAGTTATTTTAGTAACAGATAAGAACTATCCAGATATGCTATTGTCTAATTGATGAACCATATGAGTTTCATTTGATTGGTAGAAATGAAACTTTGTTATTAATATTCAAGTAGAGGCACGCACTATGATATGGATTTATCAACAATACAGTGGTGAAATTTATCACGATACAAAGCTTATTGGCTACGGTTGGAGTAGTCAGGGTATATATAAGAATAATCCTGCATCAGAAGGTTGTATAATTCTTAATAGAGATATACGACGTGAGATATTGCTCTCGCACGATACGGATTTGGTTGTCGAATGAAAAGACTAATATTGATATTAACTGCGATGCTTTTTACTGCTAACGCTGTAGCGGGAACAAGATCTGATGGTTGTGCAGATATTAACGGTTGGAATGTTCAACAGGTAATACAGAAAGCTGAACAAAAAGGTATTATTAAATCTGATAATGTTGATATCTCAAAGAGTTCTAGCATTCTGTTAAATGAACTTCCTTTGAAATACAATGGTAGGATAATTACGTTAAATGATGGAGTGGAAGGGGAAAAACTCTCTACTGAGGTGATAAAGGTTTCTTTGTTTGATAAATCAAGAAATTCGGCAGTAAATATTATTGCTGTCACCCTAGTATCAAACATCGAATGTTCGTTAACAGATCCTAGTGTTATAGTCATTCCATAAATCCATTCTATCAAGCAACGGAATAGATAAGGAAATAAAAGTCGGTTAGTCCGGCTTTATTTTTATCCTGAAAACAGAAAAAGGGTAATGTGCCGTATTTGTGTGGTGAAATTTCAGAATAACATCGATATTCGTGCATGGGGTTTCAATATGTACTAGCGACAAATGTACATATCTACACACCATCGAAATATTTTCTTAATCTCTATTTCTTATAAATCGGAAAGCGATTTCAAAATGTTGAACGACTTATTGCGGCTAATGATACAAAAACGATTAACCTTATAAGTAATAAGAACACAGTATTATATTTTTCTTGAACTAGACTTTGATTTGCATGAATTGCAGGAGACTATTTCTACAATAATTCAAGATGTTGATTATAAAGTCACATTATTTAATTTAAGGAAAATATATGAGTTCTAAAAATGATTTTAAGGCTTTTTCTATTAGTAGTAATGCCAATGTCATTAGTCAAGAAAAGTATGAACAAAACCAGGTTTTGCAGACAGGATTTTCTCCGGATAGTGTTCCCACGCACTTATTAAATAAGGTGTTACGTCAGTCATCAACCATATCATCTGTTGTCGCTGATTTTATCGCGACACAATCTGGCAATGATGTTCTGGATGATGGGAATGTAGCCAAACTTACCGCTCAATTAAATAAAGCGATAGAACAAAAAATTACAACAGACATTCCCAATGCTTCATTAACACAAAAAGGTGTTGTTCAGCTGACAAATGTGATTGGCAATAGTGATACATTGGCGGCGACACAAAAGCTTGTTCAGGACGTAATAAATTCATTACGTGAAGAGATTAATATACCTGTCGGTTCTCCTATTCCCTGGCCGTTAATTTATCCGCCTTTTGGTTATTTTGTTTGTAATGGTTCACCTTTTAATAAATTACAGTATCCGAAGTTGGCGGAGGCTTATCCTAGCGGTAGATTGCCTGATTTAAGAGGAGAGTTTATCCGCGGATGGGATGATAATCGAGGTGTTGATGGTGGTCGTGGGCTTTTGTCTTGGCAGGGAGATGCAATCAGAAATATTACAGGGTCAACTCAAGCTATACATGCTCAGATGGGAGGTGCTCCTCAGACGCCTGTTGTGAGTGGGGTCATGGCATCGTCGCGATATGCTACGGCAGATACACGTTCAGCAAATGGCGGCGCTAGTACTGATCTTACCTATTTTGATATTGATGCATCAAGACAAGTCCCAACCGCTAACGAAAATAGGCCCCGCAACATAGCATTTAGTTACATTGTAAGGGCTGCATAATTTTAGTGGATGGTACAGCTTAAAGTAAGAATAAAGCCGGCTAGTCTGGCTTTATTATTTTTATATCCAAATGACCTTAATCAGAAATACAAAAAGCGCCACCATTTCCAGCGGATATTGACACTAGCGATGCTGGTTTATGCACTAATTCATTATTACTACATAATAAAAGTAAATTGTTTGGTTATTTTAAGTGAATCTAAGAAATCACTAGATTTACCTGAATTAAAATGCGATATATGGCTTACTGAAATAACTCCCAATTTCATTACGTTTCCTCACGTGATATATTTTGAATATCTTTTAACACCAATATCAAAAATCAATTTAGCTATAAAAATTAAAATCAATGTGACCAGGGTTTGAATAAAAAACCATTTCATACTCATTATTCCACTTGCTACCGAAGCTGGAACGCCAGTTATAAATAGACACGGGAGTATGAACATTAAAATAAAGCGGACTACACCATGAAAAGATTGTTCAGGTCTCACCAATACTTTAAAACAAGGATTTGAGTTTTTAATACTAACTAATGAAGTTGTCCAAAATATTGTTGTTCTTATGATCCATGTAATGGAAGTAAGTATTAAGACTCCTTCTAATGCCATTATAAAGTGTAAAAAAATCAATAAAATATTAGTGCCAAGGTAAATATGTACAGTAAAAAATAATATTAAAGATAGGAATGACAACAAAAAATGCTCAAATGCAATATTTGTAGCGACATATAAAAATTGAGTATTTATAGGTAACGTTAAATGAGGTTCTAACTTTAATGACTTGACTTTTTTAACTAGCAAGAGGCTTCCTTTACCAAATAAAAAAAGATAAAAATTATCGACTAAACACACCGTAGCAAAAAATATAATAACAAAATCATCAGATAAAATATAACCTGGAGATTGTGAATTTAAAATAGCATACCAAAAAAAAGCTTGTGCTATATAGTAACTAAAATTAACGAAAGCGGATAACCAAAAATTTAATGGGCTTTTTTTTGCTTCTGACAATCCACTTTTAAAACCAATAAATATGATCCTAAGCATTACCATTATATCCTTGATTGTATTTTAACATATAATTCCAAATAAAATTAAAAATTGTCATTAAACACACCATGACTAAAAATCCATTAAATATAAAATAAATAGATATTGAATTTGTCGCAATTTTAACTGGAATATAAGTAATGTATTGAAATGGAATATAATTAAATGTTGATTTTAAAGAATCACCAAACACATCTAATGGTATTAACGCACCTGAAAGGACCCATGACAAAGTATCCTTAATAATTATAAAAGAGTACGAGCCTCTAAATTTGAATGCCATACATGACAATATCATGGTTAAGTACAAGTTGATAAACAATCCTATACATAACGAAATAAATAGATATATAAAATTAGGAATGTCCTTTTGGTATATAATTATAAATAGAATTAATGGTGACATTATAAGTAATCTGGCTAATATTTGTCCCAAAGCATATTCTGAATAATATAATAGTATTGATTTTGGCATTATAATTAGTCTATCTATACTGCCATCTTCAATATGGAATGATAAATTTTCTGGAAATCCGCTAATACTTGTTAATTGAAATATAATAACAGACCATAATATATAAATTATTATCTCATCATGTGTATAGTTAACAAAACCATTTGATTTTGTCATGGTATCCCAAAAAGATAGTTCAACTGCATATAATGTTAAAATTATAAATAAGTAACCAAATATTATATTCTTTGCCCTAATGGTTTCAATAAAAGAAAATTTAATTATCACAGAAAAGTCCCTCTAGATATAGCGCATTATTTTCTTTCGAGTTATTTTTATTTAGATTTATTTTTGATATTTCACCATCCTTCAAGAAGATAATATCTTTGCAAACATCCGCAATATCTATCATATTATGTGAGGTGATTAGTATTTTACTTTCATTATTTTTGGCATAATCTTTTAATATATTGCGTAATAGAATTTGTGATTCTATATCTAATCCGATTGTTGGTTCATCCAATATCAGTAATTTTGGCCTATTAAGAAAGTGTATTAATAAGTTAGATTTCACAGATTGACCTAAAGAACACGTTTTTGCTGGTTTTTTTGCTATACTTCTAAGGTTCAACATTTCTATCATATTCTCAATACTATTCTTATCATAATTACGTTTATATATCTTAGAAAAAAGCTCAATATTTTCATAGAGAGATAACTCCTCCCAAAGCATTGATTTATTGCCAAAAACGATACCAAGATTAGATAAAAGATTAAGAGGTCTGCCACTTGAATTAATACCAAAAACGGTAATGCTTCCAGAGTTTGGAGTTAAAATACCGGAAATCAGTTTTATTAAAGTTGTTTTCCCTGTGCCATTTTTCCCTAATAATCCTATAATCTTACTATCGTCAAATATTTCAATATTTATATTTTCAAATAAAACCACTTCGATTTCATTTAATGAAAATATATTTTTAAAAATATTTTTTTTAATTTCTCTACTTTTATAACTAAAGCATAAATCAGTAATTTTTATCATTTCAATTCACTATTTTGTAAGTAATATGTCATTATTATTCATGATATATTCTTTTGCTTTACTATTTACACCATGAACAATAAATTTTTCTTTATCTATATTAATTATTCCTTTCGCATAATCTTGAACCAAAAATAACTTATCTAATACTTCACTAGTTTCTAAATGCCAACTTAAAATATAGCGACTGTAACTTAATTTATATTAAAATTAATATTTGCTGTCAAATTAGAAAACAAGTTTGTTAACAAAAATGCTGAACCACATCACAGAGCGGATTATTTATTAGAGGCTATACTTACTCTTTGATGTAAAAGGTTAAAATCACCGGCCTCAAGATAAAGATAGTTTGTCTTTTACAGTCAAATTACTATGTGGATATTTATACCCAAAAGGGCATAATATTTAAGTTCTGAGCCATTATCAGTGTATCATTTTCTCTGTTCTCTGTTCTCTGTTCTCTGTTCTCTGTTCTCTGTTCTCTGTTCTCTGTTCTCTGTTCTCTGTTCTCTGTCGCAGACAAAAGATTTCGCGATAAATTACTATAAATTGGTTATTTTGTTTAGTATATTAAACAAAACTAGGCGGATTTTCGGACTAAAAACCAAAATTTTTGCTTTTTAAAACCATATACTAAACAGAGAGTCAGCATAATGAACCAGTATATTGATTTTAATTCAACTATTTATCCATTCCCACCCAAACCAGCTTTTCTCAGTAAGGATGAAAAAAAACATTGCCGTGAAAAAATTAAACGCCTTCTGAAACAGCAGGATGCTGTTATGGTTGCACATTATTACACCGATCCTGAGATCCAGGCTTTAGCGGAAGAGACAGGAGGGTGTGTTGCCGATTCATTGGAAATGGCGCGTTTTGGCAATAAGCATCCCGCCTCTACTTTATTAGTTGCCGGTGTGCGATTTATGGGAGAAACCGCCAAAATTCTCAACCCTGAGAAGCGCGTTTTAATGCCAACGTTGGAAGCTGAGTGTTCGCTAGATCTTGGTTGCCCTGAAAAAGAGTTCACCCAGTTTTGTGATGACAATCCTGATCGTACCGTCGTGGTTTATGCAAATACATCAGCAGCCGTTAAAGCACGAGCGGATTGGGTTGTGACTTCAAGTATTGCTGTTGAATTGATCGATTATCTGGATAGTCAGGGTAAGAAGATAATTTGGGCGCCCGATCGCCACTTGGGCAATTATGTCCGTAAACAAACAGGCGCCGATATTCTTTGTTGGCAGGGGGCTTGTATTGTTCATGATGAATTTAAAACTCAGGCTTTGATAAGGATAAAAGGTCTGCATCCCGATGCTGCGGTATTGGTTCATCCTGAATCACCACAAGCTGTTGTTGATCTGGCTGATGCTGTTGGTTCGACCAGTCAATTAATCAAAGCAGCGCAATCTTTGCCGCATCAGAAACTAATTGTGGCAACAGATAAAGGTATCTTTTATAAAATGCAGCAGGCATGCCCTGAGAAGCAGTTATTTGAAGCGCCTACGGCTGGAGAAGGGGCGAGTTGCCGTAGTTGTGCTCATTGCCCGTGGATGGCAATGAATGGCTTACAAGCCATCGTTCAGGGTCTGGAACGGGGAGGGGAGCAGCATGAAATATGGGTTGAAAAAGAGTTGCGGGAAAAGGCATTGATTCCTTTAAATAGGATGCTTGATTTTGCAACTCAGTTAAAATAGAAAATTGAATAATGAGCGTAATATTTTATTGTAGATAATAATAGGATATAACAGATGGATTTTTTCAGTATTAACAACATATTAGTCAATATACCTCTGGGAAAGGGAGGATATGATTTATCGTGGATTGAGGCAGTAGGTACGATTGCGGGTTTGTTATGTATTTGGTTTGCCAGTCAAGAGAAGATAATTAATTATTTGTTTGGACTCATTAATGTCACATTATTTGCTGTGATTTTCTTTCAAATTCAACTTTATGCCAGTTTATTGCTGCAATTATTCTTCTTTGCGGCAAATATTTATGGTTGGTATGCCTGGAGCAGGGTGAATGATCAGCAGCAGATTGAACTTAAAATACGTTGGTTAAGTTTGAATAAGGCGGTAATAATTAGTCTGATTTCTGTGCTATTGATTGCCATTATGACTTTTAATATTGATCGGGTCTTTGGCTATCTGACCCAGATTGCCGTTATGGTTATGCAAAAATTTGGCTTTAATGTTCAGATGCCGATGTTGGAGCCGGATGCATTCCCATTCTGGGATTCGACAATGACGGTGCTATCTATTGTGGCAATGATTCTGATGACCCGCAAATATGTTGAAAACTGGCTGGTGTGGATAGTTATCAATGTGATAAGCGTTGTTATCTATTTCCATCAAGGTGTGCTGGCAATGTCGTTGCAGTATGTGATTCTCTTGGGCATTGCATTTAATGGCTCCCGTTTGTGGATTCAGGCGGCTAAGAAAAACCATTCTTTACCATTATCTCATATGAAATAGTTTCTTAACTATGCCAGAGAATTGTTTTGTCGATTTCTGGCATATTTTTAGGTATTTACTTTGATAATTCTCATTTCTAAAGATATTTCAACCATAAGAATAGAGTTAACCACATTTGACAATATCTTGCTATGTCTTGAGTTAAGCATTGATTTATTTATTCTCTACAAAGAATATTTACAGTTTGGCTTCTAACAGTTAGATTAAAATCACATGATTGCTTTAGTTAAATATACAAAGATGTTAGATGAGAGAGGGCTATGAATTATCAGAATGATGATATAAGAATTAAAGAGATAAAAGAACTATTACCTCCTGTGGCACTACTTGAGAAATTTCCAGCAACTGAAAAGGCTGCATTTACAGTACGTAAGGCGCGCAAAACGATTCATCAAATTCTGACGGGTGAAGATGATCGTCTGTTGGTTGTGATTGGGCCATGTTCTATTCATGATCCTAAAGCAGCAATGGAATATGCCGGACGGCTGAATGAATTGCGTGAGGAGCTGAAAGAGGATCTGGAAGTTGTCATGCGAGTTTATTTTGAAAAACCGCGTACAACTATTGGCTGGAAAGGGTTAATCAATGACCCTCATATGAATAATAGTTTTGATATTAATGATGGTTTGCGTTTAGCTCGTCAGTTGTTACGGGATATTAATGACATGGGGCTACCGGCTGCGGGTGAATATCTGGATATGATTTCTCCACAGTATTTAGCCGATTTGATGAGTTGGGGGGCAATTGGCGCTCGTACAACGGAATCTCAGGTCCATCGTGAGTTGGCCTCTGGTCTTTCCTGTCCGGTTGGTTTTAAAAATGGCACTGATGGTACGATAAAAGTTGCCATTGATGCGATTAATGCAGCAAGTTCCCCCCACAGTTTTCTTTCTGTAACTAAGTGGGGACATTCTGCGATTGTAAATACCAGTGGAAACAACGATTGTCATATTATCCTGCGTGGTGGTAAAGAGCCGAATTATAGTTCTGAACATGTTGCTGTTGTGAAGCAAAACCTGGAAAAAGCAGGTTTGCCGGCAAGGATTATGATTGATTTCAGTCATGCCAATAGTTCTAAACAATTTAAAAAGCAAATGGATGTGTGTTCAGATGTGAGTCGGCAGCTTATCGCCGGGGAGAAAGCGATTATTGGCGTCATGGTAGAAAGTCACTTGGAAGAGGGAAATCAAAATCCAGATAGCGGTCTGCCATTGGTATATGGCAAAAGTATTACTGATGCTTGCATTGGTTGGGCTGACACTGAAATTTTGTTACGTCAATTGTCGTCGGCAATAAAAGCGCGTCGTGGCTGATAACATTTTTCCAATGTAAAAAAACCGGAATCAACAACTCCGGTTTTTTATGTTTGCTGAAAAATACGCTGTCAGCAATTTTTCATAGCAAGGAAATTACTTTGCCTTACCTTGGTTGGCTACCGCTGCGGCTTTTGCTGCGATTTCATCAGCATTACCCAAATAGTAATGCTTAATTGGTTTCATGTTTTCGTCGAATTCATAAACCAAAGGTACTGCTGTTGGGATATTCAGCTCAAGAATGGCTTCTTCGCTCATATTGTCCAGATATTTAACCAACGCGCGCAAAGAATTACCGTGCGCAGCGATAATCACTTTCTCACCTTGAGCAACACGAGGTTTGATAACTTCTTCCCAGTAAGGGATCACGCGTTCAATAGTCGTTGCCAGGCTTTCAGTCACTGGTAACTCTTCTGGTTTCAGATTCGCATAACGTGGATCATGGCCTGGGAAACGTTCATCATCTTTAGTTAAATCTGGTGGGGTGATAGCAAAACCACGACGCCACAGTTTAACCTGATCATCGCCGTATTTAGCTGCGGTTTCTGATTTGTCCAGACCTTGCAGAGCGCCATAATGACGTTCATTCAGTTTCCAGCTTTTTTCAACCGGCAACCACTGTTGATCAACTTGATCCAGAATGTTCCACAGCGTATGGATAGCGCGTTTTAGCACCGAGGTGTAGGCAAAATCAAAAACAAAACCTTCTTCTTTCAACAGTTGCCCTGCTTGTTGAGCTTCGGCGCGACCTTTTTCAGATAACGCGACGTCAGTCCAGCCAGTGAAACGGTTCTCTTTGTTCCACTCGCTTTCGCCATGTCTTACCAGAACCAGTTTAGTGACAGCCATAGCTTAAACTCCTTAAAAATCAAACTTAATGATAATTGAGCGCATTATATTGCCCTATGCACCAGAACAGCAATCAATAGTCTTGTTTCAAGCTTTATTTGCTTGGAAAGCTGAATTTCTTGCAGATTGCTGAATAGATACCGGGCAAATTTGACACGTTTATAGTGCGCTCACCAACTTGATTGGGTAAGTAAAGAACAGCAAATGAACCAAATTGAGCGCGAAATGGAACCCAACAGCGACCCACAGACGGCCACTCCACATCCATGCTAGCCCATATATTAATCCTGCAAGTGTAGCAAAAATCATCAGTAATGGGCCGCCGACGAAGTGTGCGCCACCAAAAATCAACGCGGTGATGATCAGGGCAAAATAGGGGTTCATCCACTGGCTTAACCTCTGTTGGATATAGCCACGGAATAGCGCTTCTTCTGCCAGGGAAACAAAGAAAATATTTGCTAAAATAAACATCGGCAACCATTGTGGCATATGCAGTTCAACCGCTAATCCTCCAAGAGCTGTTGCAATACTCAACAGTACAGGAATCGCTGTAGCTAAGATTATCCATGCATAAGGGCGAACCTTTGCCAGTGGCTTTGTTGTAAATAGGCCAGGCATGCAACATAACAGCAAGAAAGGAATGAGTGCTTTGTCAAAGTTGAAATACATTGAGAATGGGGCGCTATGAGGGCCTATTTGAACTTTATCGAGATATTTCAGGTTATTAAAACCGGGGAGCAGATGTAGGAATAATGCCGCTGCAAAGGCGAGTAATAACAGTTCAGTGGTTATTTTAATGATGTTATTTTGCTGAAAATAGATACGTAGTGCGCTCAACAAAAAAATAATCGCAATAGTGGCGATGGCCGGATAAATCATAGTTTGCGTGACGAATCCGGTAATAATCGCGGCCAGTAGAACGATAATCGCAGTAGTGCGGTGTATAGCTAATAACGCTAGTGATGTAGCAAGTAAACCCCAAATCATATAATTTCCCTTTATTTTTAACAAATTAAGAAACGATCTGAAAAGCAGATCAAAAATCGATGATAGATGTTATTTAGTGAGCAAAAAATAATAATGCATAATAACTAAATTGCGATGCTTTTTTAACTGGTCGGAGAAGAAGTCCATCGGTGAGAATTATTTTTTGGTCAAAGTTTGCCTAAGAAAAAGCCGTGTTATTAGATCTGATTCAATATGGTATGGAAAATAAATTTCATTGAGATATTGGACAGATCAGCCACTTGTATAAATAACTGGTGGCTGTCAGGTTGAGCTTGAACGAGTACAAATTCGCTTATTTTCGTGTACTGATTTTAACCTCCAGCGCACCTTTATTATCTGTCAATCCGGCGCCATAACGTCCTTTTAAATCATCATTGATACAAAGCTGTAATTCACCAGATAACCCACTCGGGACACTAGCTTCACGGCCAATCAAAAAAACGGTTTCACCGACACGGCCTACCAGTGCGCCTACTGGCTGGCCTGGCAACGTGTAATCTTCCTGGGCAATATGAGCCTTATCTCCTTCGGCCTGACAATCGTTATACTGTGGGTTAAAAGACCATGTGCCGCTGAGATAGGTAATTGTGGTTGTCAGATTTGTATTAACTGTCACATCGCTATTCTGCCAAGGTTTATCCGCAGATACAGATATGGTTACTGGATACAAAATATTGGCCGCTAATTCAGCTTCTTGGGCTTGAAAGCCAGCTCCATCCAAGGCTGCGATTAACTCCGGGCGAGTTGTTGCTGGATACACTTTAGGATCAAGCAACATTTGACCAACGTCTAGCGGATCAAGCGTTGGGAAGTGCTTGTGCAGTGCAATTGCAATCTCGCTAATAGGGAAGTCAAGCTGGCGTAAAATAGCGGCGATATCAATGGGGTAGAGTGGGGTCAGAGAGACTTCACGTAGAGCATTAGCAATAGTGTTGTTATCCCTTTTAGATTGCAATGTATCTATTAACATCGCCTTGGAGACTGAGGTCATAGTAATGCTCCTTATTTTTATTTAAATAAACTCATGATACAACTACTGCCTACCATAAGTTTCTAGTAGGGCAGCGGTTATTTCGCTGGCGCTGATGGATGGGTAGGCCGATTTTAATCCTTGCCCGGTTTCTGTTGCCGAATAACCTGCCAGCGCCATAGCGCTACCTAATACTTTGGTTTGGGTTGCAGGATATTCAGTGATTAATCTCTGTCCGCATTGATTGCCGGATAGGTGTTCGTCATACGCTTTCTGAGCTAATTGTTCTAGCGTTAATGCCTTGCCATATATAGCCAGTAGTATTTCGGTTATTTCGCTGGCGCTGATGGATGGGTAGGCCGATTTTAATCCTTGCCCGGTTTCTGTTGCTGAATAACCCGCCAGCGCCATAGCGCTACCTAATACTTTGGTTTGGGTTGCAGGATATTCAGTGATTAATCTCTGTCCGCATTCACTGCCGGATATGCGTTCGTCATAGGCTTTCTGAGCTAACTGTTCTAGCGTTAATGCTTTGCCATATATAGCCAGTAGTATTTCGGTTATTTCGCTGGCGCTGATGGATGGGTAGGCTGATTTTAATCCTTGCCCGGTTTCTACTGCTATATAGCCTACTTGCGCCATAGCTGCTGCGAGCATATTCTCCTTGAGATCAGGGAAGGATTCAATTATCAGTTTGCCGCAATCATTGCCACTCATCTGCTGTTGATATGCCGACTGTGCAATTTGTTCTGGTGTTATCACCACCTCTATTGCCACTTCATCACTCCAGATACTTGGGATTGATGTTGCGGTGGCATCCGGCATACTAGCCAGATAAAGGTGATATGTTCCTGCAATCGGGATTGGTGGTAAAGGGATATGGGCTCGTCCAGTTGTGGAATTCTCGGTTTGTTGTATCCATGTATTGTTTGGGACCCATAAACTGAGTAAATAATGAGTAGTATCGGGACAGCATTGCCATTGAATCTCTATGCCGCCAGATTGGTAATTAGCCTGAATTTGCTGAGGAGTCTCCAGACGTAACCATTGCTGAACCTGACAAAATTCGCTGGCAATATAATTGGAGTCGCTCAATGCTGCTAATGAGAAACAATATTTCCCGGCAGGTTTTTGCTTATCAAAAATAATAGTCACTGAATTCTGTGGAGCGGCAATTGAGCGGTTTTCGGTTTGTCCATCTCTCTCGATTTTTACGTTATAGTAGTGACTGGCGTCTGTTACCAGATTCCACTGCAATATAAGATTAATATCTCTTTCAATAAGGGATTTTTCTTCTAAGTTGATGTTCAATTCCGGTATTGACAGACGATGTTGCTGTAATTGATTTTCTGAGCTGGTAAAGTCTTTCCTGGTGGCGGCTACTGACCAGGTATAAACGCCAGCGGCTAATTCCGGCGTGATAGGTAAAATAAATGAATTATCTTTGAGATTCAGTTTTTTATTGAGTAACGTTTCATTATTTGGCGCTTTTAATTTGACCTGATAACCGTCAGCATTTTCCGTATATCCCCATTTGAATTTAGCCTTATGATCCTTATATTCATAAGTTGCCGACAAATTTTCAGGTGGTTTGGGATCGGCAGGTTTAGGGGGATTGGGAGGTGTTGGTTTGCTGTTAATTTCATCTTTAATTTTATTGATAATGCTACCTATGATAGCCGCTCCCGCTGCTACGCCCCCGGCAGCGGCTAAAGCTTCTGCACCGCTCTGGATTGTTTCTGTTAGTGCGGCGTCAACCAACCCTTCACACAGTAACGTCATAGCATAATCAGCGGCTTTCTCGGCGGCTGTCAACGTCAGAAAGGTAGCGATAGCTTCACGATTTTCCAATAGCCCTTTAACAAAAGATTCAGCCGCACTTTTCAGCGCTTCACCGATAGCATTAGGTAATTCCTCTAAGGAAAGGTTGTTTGGCAGCAAAAACTCTACGGTTTTTGGGAAGGAGAGAGTAACGAAATCCGTTCCTGCCATTGTCATGGTATACTTACCGTTTAACACAAAATACAGTTGGTCGTTCTGGCTAGAATTATCCGTCTTAGTACTAAACGACGGGGAAATAGAAAACCGGGATGTGAGTAAATGTTCATTGACAAATTGGGTTAATTGGCCGCAACTGGAACCTTTATTGCGTGAGAGTTTCTTTAATTCTTCTATAAAATTAATAAACTGGTTGTTATCTAAATCAAACGCAGGCCAGTCAGTAATTTTAAATCCTTCGCTCTTACTATAGGAAAAACCTAATTTCGTTGGATTAGGTAACAAAGGAGAAGAAATTTTATCCGAGGACAATGAGCCACTAATTTTTAATTTCCCGGTTTTATTTTTTGTACCTGATATTTCTACATTTAAACCAAAATCATGTTTAAAAAACAGCAGCCCACAGCGAAAGATGAATTTATTTTCCTTGACGGTGGAGAAAAGCAGGGTTGGACCGGGGTCCTGCTCAAAACCGGTAATTTGCAGTACAAATAATGAAATTGGATTAAGTAGCTGAATCTCTGCATTGATGCCTTCTTTGGTAATCTGTATATCCCCCATGAGCTGCAAAGTTTCAATCAGTGTAATGTCAAACAGGGCATGGAGGTGAAATCCTGGTTGATAATGGGTGATATCCTGATTTAATAACAAAGACTTTTCGGCTAAAGAGGAAATAATAGCATTTTCCTGTTTAATATCACCGTCTGTTTCGCGCCGGTAATAAAGGTTGCTACCCTGATGAAAAACGATATCGATAAAATGACTTGGCCAGGAGAAATTAGAATCATTGAATGATGCCTCAAATATACCATGTATCGATAAATCTTGATTGATAGCGATTGAAGCTAATATGGGGGCATTATCTAGAAAATAAAGGCGTCCACTTAATGCCGGTAGTTTTGCATAATTAATTGTTCCCTCTACCCAATATAATCCAACTTTAGGTTGTTTCTTTTCTGGCACGGCAAAGGTGTAATTAATGCCAAAAGATAAATCACCAAATGTGACGCCAGTCATTCTTCCGTCAAAGGGCTTATCAATAGTGCTTTCTGAATTTTCGTGACAGATTTTTAAAGATGCCTGTACTTGCTTTTCGTCTGCGCTTAAAGCCCCGTCAAAACAGTACGTTTTCTGGAACAAATCTAATGTGATAGTGCCTGCTATTTCATATTTGGCGTAATTATCAAACTGATATTTAAGTATTAAATTATTGAAACCAAAAATTTTAAATAGCTTGAAATCAGGAAGAACGGCAGTATAGCGGCTTTTTTTAATTGATTCTCCTGCGGATATTCCCCGATCCAAACGCCCACTGATCGAGATATCAGCCTGTGGTAGATCGCCATCTTTAACGCCAATCTCAATTAAGTTGTTAAATAAATAATTGCCTTTTAAACGCAAGGTTAGCCAGAAGGTACAACTATGGGATACCGGCGTTTCCATTTCTGTCACTGACTTTGGCAAAGGTATTTGTGGAAAAATGTTACACAGTTTCTCTGCTTCTGGTGGATTGGCATGATTGGAGAAAGTAAAAAAACCCGCATCCTGTATTAATAACGGGGCTTCTTTCTCAGGTAAATCAAGATGAAAAGCATGGTTGAGTAATTTAAAGATATTGAGATTGTCAGCTCCTGCCTGTTTTGCAGTCATATCAATATAGATGAGAGAATAACTGTTGAATAAAGCAAGCCGGCATTGCATTGGGCTACGCATTTCGCCATCAAATACTTTGCACCAATCAAAATGGGCGTCAATCTCAAATCGTGTTCCCATATTTTACCTCAGATAGTGAAATGTATAGCTAAGGCTATGTTATTTATGGTTATAAACGCATAGCCTTATGGTTAATATTGAGCGGATAATTTAGGATTATTTATTTTTATCTTGGTCTTTACCTTTATCTTCGTTTTTATCTTGGTCAAACTTCTTGTCTGTTTTGTTGTATTTACCTTCGGAAACAACAACATTAAGATTTTCCACCACCTTATCAACACCTGTTTCTTTCAATAATGAACTTGGTGGTGCAACGGCAACATAAATATGATTTGCATTACCGATAGCGACTTCTAATAAAGTATTTGCAGGTTGCTCACCTTTTTCGGGTGAAACTACACTAAAAAGAAACGGTGCTTCAGGAGTCGGGGTTGCTGATGGAATATTTAAATCAACGTTATAACTGTCTTGACCAAGTTTAAGCTTGACTGATATGACGGCGCTGAGACCACTCATTGTTATTCTCCTAATTGGTATGTAATAGCAGAGAATCCATCTTTGGCCTGATGGAAACATTTTGTCACTTTACTTCATAATAATAGTTTAATCTAAAGCTCAATTCACTAAGTAATCTATTTAATTAATGTGATGGATGTCTATATAATGATTGTAATCGTGAAATGGAATGGTTAATAAATTAAATTTAATTTAGAGATAAATGATTGCGGGGTTGTTTTTATTGTTTTTGGCTATATGAAATTAATTTTCTTATATTTAAATATATTATTTTTAAAATTAAATTATTTTACAGAGAAAAGATTAATGGTGGGTATATTTACTCAATGGATTTCAAGATGGATCGCGACGGCAAGGGAGAATAGATAACGATGTGACCGGGGTGAGCGAGTGCAGCCAACAAAGAGGTAACTTAAAAGATAACGGGTATTTGTGTTACCTGACTTTCTTGACGCTTTATAATTGTTACGAACAGATAAAGCCAGCATGCTTGCGTGTGTATTGCTATGAGGTTGACATAAGCACACTTTGCAATGCTGACTTTTGTTTCAGTATTAATTTCATTTTAATACTTTAATGATCGATTCTCTCTGTTTGATAGCGATATATGTCGCCGTCGGGAATAAATATCAGCCGGTGAGTAATGCATTGCGGCGCATCTTCCTGATGATGAGAAACAAACAGTAGTTGAGTATCGCCGTCAGCAATCATGATATCAATAAAACGTAATATTAACTGACGGTTGAGTGGATCAAGCCCTTGCAGAGGTTCATCAAGAATCAATAAAGCCGGATGTTTAACCAGTGCGCGAGCTATTAGAACCAGCCGTTGTTGTCCCCATGAAAGGCGGTGAAACGGCCCGTTGGCAATCTGAGCAGATAATCCCAGTAAAGCTAGCCATTCATCAGCAAGTTGCTGTTGGCGATCTGACACTGTCTGATAAAGACCGATTGAATCGAAGAAACCAGATAGAATCACATTACGAACACTGATACTGACACGATATTCCAGATGAATGCTGTTGCTGACATAACCAATGTGACGTTTGATATCCCAAATAGTTTCGCCACTACCGCGTTGGCGGCCGAAAAGGATCAGCTCATTACTGTAGCCTTGAGGATGATCTCCGGTAATCAGACTCAAAAGCGTTGATTTTCCAGCGCCATTTGGGCCAATAATCTGCCAATGTTCACCTGGATTAACTTGCCAATCTAGTCCATGCAAAATGGGTTGATCATTATATTGAACGATACCGTTACGTAGGATAATCAGCGGTTGATCGGGCGGTAGTTGCTCATCGACAGGAAATTCATCTGTTTCAGGTAAATGAATACCGTCCAATTTTTCACTGTGAGCCAGTTGAGCCACCAGTGAATCTGCCATCACTTTTTCTTTGATGCCAACGGAAGTTAGCTGGCAATCCGCTAGTACGCCAATCTGATCAACAAAATCTGGGATTTCACTGAACCGGTTAAGGATAAGCACCAAAACGATTCCTTTTGATGACAATTTTTCCAGTAATTCAGCGAGTTGACCACGAGCGAATAGATCAAGACCATTAAAAGGTTCATCAAGAATCAGTAAGTCAGGTGAAGTCATCAGTGCCTGACAAAGTAATGTTTTGTGGGTTTCACCGGTAGAAAGATATTTAAAACGACGGGAAAGTAAATCCATAATACCGAACTGTTTTGCCAGCTTCAGGCAAAGTTCATTATCTTTATGATAAAGTTGGATAATTTCTGCCGCAGTGCGGCCGGTATCATCTTCATCATCACTGAGCATATCAGTATTATTGCGTTGCCATTCTTCTTCCGTCAGTTTTTGTAATTGTTCTTGAGAAACGCGGGCGCACCTGTGAAATGAGCAATTTCGTTCGCCGGAAAGTAGGACTAATTCGTTTGAAAGCGCACGGGCCAATGATGATTTTCCGCTACCATTAGCGCCAATAAAAGCCCAATTTTCACCAGAGGTTATTTTTAGTGATGATAACTGCAAGGTTCGAGTATCACTTAAACGGAAACAGCCTTGCGTTATTTGCAATTCAGACATCTTTTATTCCTTTTTAAGCAACGCAAATATCTTCCCACAAATAAGCGGAATGTCGCGGAATGTCAATATTAACTTTTAATTAACATTTAACATCGGGCACTAGAGGATATGTAAGGTACGTAGTGCCATGATATCCCTTAATATTTTGAATTGTTCAGTGATATTATCCCAATTTTTAACACAGAGTTGCAATAATCACCTGGTCAGCATTAAAAAGTGCAGTGATTTTATCTCCAGGATGTAATTTCAGGTTATTGACTTCTTGATTGGGCAGAGTAGAACAGAGGATTTCACCGCCATCAAGGGCAATAATAATTTCGGTGTTCTCTTCCCCCGTTTCAAGGTTACTGATCTGCCCTGTCAGGGCATTGTCGAAATGACCGATAGAAAATCGCTCTCTAGTGAGTTTTACCCAAGGCGCTTTAATGAGCGCCAATACCTCCTTACCTTTTACCAAGCCAAGACGGTTAGCACTTTGTTCTGTTAATGCCGCATTCAGTGATGTTTGACCATCTGACAGCAAGATGCGGACATGCTGTTGCACCTGATTATGGTCACGGTCAGTAATTGTGCCAAAGAATTGGTTGCGGGCGCTGGTTTGCAGAGAAAAACGGGAAATGGCAGCTAACAGGCTGTCGAGGGGAAGTTGGTCATCTTTTAGCACATCAAAGGCTTTTTGCTGAATTTGTGTCAGTAGGTCGTAAAGTTGCAATAAACGTTCGCCATAATGGGTAAGATTTGCCCCGCCGCCGCCTTTACCACCTGTAGCACGGTTCACCACTATTTCATCTGCTAACTGATTCATTTCGTTAATAGCATCCCAAGCACTTTTATAGCTGATCCCTGCCAGTTTTGCCCCCTGGCTGATAGAGCCCGTTGCTTTAATCTGTTTTAGTAATAATATTCGCCGTGGATCTGCGAATAACCGTTGTTGTAATTTCAGTGTCAATAGAATTTCGGCTTGCATAATAGTTTTTTTCAGGAAATATAATCGTAAATTTTTATTGGCTAACCCAGAAAAACGCACGTTTAGCCGGTTACTGTTGTTTGTCTTTTGTCTAGAATAGTACTAATTATAGCGGTATTACCTGCTATGGTTAAAAATGTGTTATGTTTCTGGTTCATTAAATGAGCCATTGTGTGAGGCTGCCATGTTTGAGTTGATTAGAAGTATGGCTTTTGCCCTGGTCATGGTACCGGTGGTGATGGCTGGAATTTTAGGTTTAATTTATGGTCTTGGGGAACTGTTTAATATCGTTTCCCGTATTGGTCGTTCTGAAAAGTAAAACTAATATTTTTTACACCAGATGCTATTCTGATTACCCGGTGATTTACCGGGTAATTTGTCTTAATTAATTATAATCATTTCCGTTTTATTCATTTGGTTTTTCTATTACAGTATTTTAATTCGAATTAAATTAGACAGTAAAAGTTGCTCACAATTTGCCGATTAATATTGGAACACTCTTCCATTTGACGCTATATCTTGTTATACACAACGAACTAATGGGTAAGAAACAGGTGGAAAACAAATGAAAAAGAGTTTTGGCAAACTGCTAGCCGGCGTTGTCGTTTCTTTTGCTTTGACGTGGCAAGTGTGGGCTGCGGAAAAAGTTACGTTATTCGCTGCTGCTTCGCTGACTAATGCACTTGATGATATTGCACTACAGTATAAGCAAAAGACAAAAGGTGAAGTGGCGGCTTCTTATGCTTCATCTTCTACTTTGGCACGCCAGATTGAGCAAGGTGCGCCGGCAGATATTTTTATTTCAGCTGATCAACAGTGGATGGATTATGTTGCCGGGAAGAAGCTGATTATTGATGAAACTCGGTTGACTATGTTGGGAAATCAACTCGTTCTGATTGCGCCGAAAGCGAGCAGGCTCAATAAGGTTGACATTAATAAAGAAACTAAATGGAAATCTTTGTTAGAAGGCGGCCGTCTTGCCGTTGGTGATCCCGATCATGTTCCGGTGGGTATTTACGCTAAAGAGTCGCTGCAATATTTGGCAGCATGGGAGACGATTAATCCTCTGCTAGCGCGTACCAGTAATGTACGCAGTGGTCTGGCGCTGGTGGAACGTGCTGAAGTTCCGTTGGGCATCGTTTATGGTTCAGATGCTATTGCGAGTGATAAAGTCAAAGTGGTGGGGATCTTCCCGGAAGAGAGCCACAAACCGATTGAATACCCAATGGCGATAATCAAAGACCATAGTAATCCCAATGTTCTCAAATTTTATGAATATTTGAAAACCCCTGAAGCCGTCGCAATTTTTAAACGTTACGGTTTTCACCCACTTTAGGAATATACCCTATGGATTTCAAGATGCATCGCGACGGCAAGGGAACGAATCCCCGGGAGCATAGCAAACTATGTGACCGGGGTGAGAGAGTGCAGCCAACAAAGAGGCAACTTGAAAGATGACGGGTATAGATTTTTTGGTGGTGTTGAGTGAATACGAATGGCAGGCCATCATCCTGAGTCTGGAAGTTTCAGGTATGGCGGTATTACTTAGTCTGCCATTTGGGATCTTAATGGCGTGGATTCTTGCTCGTTTCCAGTTTCCCGGTAAATCGTTACTCGACAGTATGATCCATCTGCCGCTGGTGTTACCGCCAGTGGTAGTGGGTTATTTGCTGTTGATCAGTATGGGACGTCGTGGATTTATCGGTGAATGGTTATATGACTGGTTTGGGATCAGCTTTGCATTTAGTTGGCGTGGTGCAGCGCTAGCTTCTGCTATTGTTGCTTTTCCGTTGATGGTCAGGGCGATACGTCTGGCGTTGGAAGGCGTCGATCGGCGGCTGGAACAGGCCGCTCGTACTTTGGGAGCGAAGCCGTTGAAGGTATTTTTTACTATCACATTACCGCTCTCTTTGCCTGGGGTTATTGTGGGCACGGTGTTGGCATTTGCCCGTTCGTTGGGTGAATTTGGCGCAACTATCACTTTTGTGTCCAATATTCCAGGCGAAACGCGGACGATCCCTTTGGCAATGTATACCTTGATTGAAACCCCCGGAGCAGAAACCGCCGCGGCTCGTTTGTGTGTCATTGCCATTATTCTGGCGTTGATGTCACTGATGGTTTCTGAATGGTTAACCCGTTGGGGAAGGAGACGTTTGGGAGCAACATGTTAGAGCTGGATTTTGAGCAACAACTCGGTGATTTTCATTTACAGGTCAAGACACAGCTACCCACTGAGGGAATTACGGCTGTTTTTGGTCTTTCAGGCGCCGGGAAAACTTCCCTGATAAATGTTATTGCCGGTTTGATACGCCCACGGAAAGGGCGGATTGTCCTTAATGATCATGTGCTGGTTGATATTGAAAAAGGTACCTGCTTGCCGCCAGAGCAACGCCGTATAGGCTATGTTTTTCAGGATGCCCGGCTTTTTCCTCATTATCGAGTAAAAGGTAATCTTCAATACGGAATGTCGCCGGAGATGAAGCCGGAATTTGATAGCATTGTTAGTTTGTTAGGAATTGAACACTTACTATCTCGTTTTCCTCTTACCTTATCCGGCGGTGAAAAGCAGCGGGTTGCTATCGGTCGAGCTTTATTGACGGCACCTGATCTGTTGTTAATGGATGAACCATTGGCATCGCTGGATCTCCCCCGTAAAAGAGAACTCCTGCCTTATCTTGAAAGGCTTTCTGGAGAGGTCAATATCCCGATTTTGTATGTCAGCCATAATCTGGATGAGATTTTGCACCTGGCGGAAAATGTACTCGTCATGGATAACGGCAAAGTCAGGGCAACAGGAAAATTGGAAGAGGTTTGGTCCAGTAGTGCGCTACGTCTTTGGTTACAAAAAGAGACTCTTAGCAGTATTCTGAATGTTTCAATGGTTGAACATCATAATCGTTATGAAATGACAGCGGTGGCGCTCGCTGATCAGGCTTTATGGTTGCCGAAAATGGATGTTCAACCGGGAACCGATTTGCGTATCAGAATAGATGCGTCAGATGTTTCATTAGTACTGGAACCGCCGCGCGGCAGTAGTATCCGTAATATTTTAGCTGTGAAAGTGGTTGAGTTCTTTGATGATAATGGACACGTTGATGTCAAATTGGTGTTGAGTGGCCACTATTTATGGGCAAGAATCACTCCGTGGGCAAGGGATGAACTTAATTTGCGGTCTGGGCAGTGGCTTTATGCTCAGATAAAAAGTGTTTCTCTTAATCGGCAACCGTAGTTTCTGTTTATTAAGAAGCGATTCGTAAATTGGTAGCCACTGGAAGCAATCGGATCGCTATAAATAATTTAAATAATAACGGGGAACCTAGCTAAGGATTACCCCGATAGTGTGGTTTTGTGGGTTTATAGAACATACTTGCGAATAACTTCGGCAATACCTGGCTGAGTATTATCCAGCGTCACCAGATCGGCTTGTTCTTTAATCGCATCTTCACTGTTACCCATAGCGACACCGAGTCCGGCGGCTTTCAGCATACTCAGGTCATTAAAGTTATCACCAAAGGCAATAACATCTTTCATCCTCATGCCTTGAGATTCAACCCACTGTTGCAAACGCATACCTTTGCTGTTACCTCTCTTGCTAATATCCACCTGATCGAACCATGACCATTCACACGAAAGACCTGTGTCATTTTCGATTTGTGCAGTTACTTCCCGCAGTTTTATTAAATCAGGAGAGCTGGTGGCAAATTTCCAAATAGACTGTACTTCATCAATAGCATGCTGAAAGCTATTAACATGTCGCATAGTTGGACGTTGGGATTCAGGTAGGGTTTCAGACCATTTTATGGTACGGACAACTGTGTCATACGGTTCTTCATATAACATGGCGTCATCCACATACATTAGACGGTGAATATCTGTGTTTTTTAAGTGGGAGAGAACTTTTATGGCTTCTTGAGATGATAGCGGATCTGAGGCTAATACTTTCTTTTCATGGTAATCATACAGATAAGTACCATTACAGCAGATGGCAGGAGTATCGAGTTGCAAAGCCTGATAAAAAGGGTGGATAGCGACATGATGACGGCCCGTGGCGATCAGCACCTTAATACCAGCTTTACGTGCTTCATTTAGTACAATGAGTGATTCTGGCAGGATATTTTTTTGAGGATCGAGTAGTGTACCATCCAGATCCAGCGCAATGATGCGATATGACATAAATTAGCCTCATAACTATATATAATATAAGGATATTACATTGAAACTGAATAAAGCTACACCAATTGTGCGGTGAGTTTAACCGATAAAACTAATCGAGTCGTTACGGCGCAATAAAATGGTAATAGATAATTAAGGAGTGAAGATGAAACAAGTAGTTTATACGGCGAGTCCAAACAGTTGTCAGATTCATGTTTGGAGCCTGAATAATGAAGGTGAGTTATCACTCATTCAGACAGTTGATGTACCGGGGGAAGTACAACCAATGGTGGTTAGCCCGGATCGTAAACATCTTTATGTTGGCATCCGACCACAATTCAGTATTGTCACTTACCAGATTGGCTCTAGTGGGGAACTGGTACAACAGGGGATTTCATCAATACCGGGTAGCCCGACTCATATCTCTACAGATAAACAAGGTCGTTTTCTATTCTCTGCCTCCTATAGTTATAACAATCTGAGTGTCAGCCTAATTGACGAACAGGGGATTGTGGGTGAACCTGTTCAGGTTATTGAAGGTTTGCAAGCACCGCATTCAGCTAATATTGACTGGGATAATAAACAACTATTGGTTCCTTGTCTGAAAGAAGATCACATCCGTATTTTTGAGATGGCAGAAGAGGGTTATCTGACGGAAAAACGTGCTGAGGAAATCACTACGGCAATGGGGTCGGGTCCTCGTCATATGGTATTTCATCCAAATCGGCAGGTGATTTACTGTATTAATGAGCTGGATTCTACGGTGGATGTTTATCGCAAGTGGGAAAAATACCGGTCTGTTCAGACGATTGATTCATTACCGGCGGATTTAGCCGGTGTTCGTTGGTCTGCGGATATTCATATTACACCGGATGGTCGTCACCTTTATACCAGTGAACGAACTTCAAGTTTGATCAGCCATTTTGTTATTTCACAAGATGGTCTTAATTTGACGCTGGCAGGACACTATAAAACCGAAACTCAGCCGCGTGGTTTTGCTATCGATCACAGTGGAAAATATCTGATTGCATCCGGTCAAAAGTCTGACCATATTTCAGTCTCTTCTATTGATAAATATACCGGTAAATTGACTGAGTTGACGCGTTATCCAGTAGGTAAAGGCCCAATGTGGGTAACGGTGCTGGCCCTGTGAATTTGATAAGATTGTTGGGTGTTAACGGTGATCGTGTGTGCTGGTTACGGTTTAGTCTGGTAGACATTGATGTAAATAACCGGTAGTGACCAGCTCAAGTTTAAGCTAATACAACTCCAAATTTTGCAGTTATTCAACCGGACAGATGCAAAAATGGTTTTCTATGTCTGCCCGGTTGCTCTAAACTCATCGACTAAATTTTCTGGTCATTTATGTTGCAAAATTTCTTGCAAAAGTTTTCTACAAGATTTTTGCATTGAAATTGCCATTTTTGTCGGATTTTACATGCAGAAATAAACTTGCAAACAGTTTTTCACTATGATTTGTTGCGCTTATTTATGGTTAGCCACTCTAACGAAGTTAAGTTCGTTCAACATTTTTTGCATTGGGATACTGATTTTTACTCGCTTCTGGGGTAAATCTTACTAGTGTTCCAGTACTATAGTTTTGAATATTATTTTTCATGTCCTTAGAGTTGGCAAAAAATATAGTTTTATCCTTTTGGCTTTTTATCAGGGCATATCGGGTATCGACTATTTTTACTATTTCTCCTATATGAGTAACATCTAATTTATTTTCATCTCCCCATCCTGTTATTATTGGTAGAGATGATAGCCCCGTAGATAATTGTTTATTTTTCCAAAGAGAATGAATACTGCATAATTCACTCATTTTGATGTTATTTTCAATAATGGATAACAGTTTTAAATTAGATGGATTGATCCACTTGATAACCTTTAAGCACTTCTCATAACTTTCAACAACCTTATTAATTATGTGTTCCATTTGGTATGCATTTTTAGAGCGCCACAAAGGTTCATGATGTGACAACCGATTTCGGATCTTGTTGATTTCTTTTAATTCATTGCCGATACTATTAATAGAAAGAGGGCGCTGAGTTTGTGTATCTAGAGCATATGGAAAAACTAGTCCACGAAGTTCAGGCCATAATGTCAGATATGAATTTCTTTGTATATCGTAACTATTATTTACCATTGATACCCAAAAACCTAGTGTGAGTTTTGCAATATAATTCTCTGGGGTTAATGTTTTCCCATCTTTTTGTAGTTGTCTTGTTGCTGACAAAATGTTCCTATATGCCTCGGCATTATTTTTTTGAGTGAAGACATTAATAAACCAGAGTTTATCAATCTTGTTTTTTTCTACTTGCCATTGTGCTTGGTTAAACGTATTTTCAATTTTTATCTCTTCGTAACGGATATATCCTTGATAAATGGCATTGCGTAGGGAGACTTCGATAATTTGGAGTGCGGGGAAAAAAGCACTGGCAAGTTGTTTATTCCACAGATAGATGCCTAAGCATTCTTCTTTTGTCATTCCACCTAATACAGGAAGCTGATAGGTAGAAAATCTGTAACTCGATAGTGAATCTATAATTGTTGTTATGGTCATAGTTGTTCATTTCCCTGTAGAGTTGTTTAACTATACCTACATTAAGGCTTGCTTTATATTCTATGTAAAGCTGGTGTTGACATTTTTGCCGATTTTCTGGATAATCTTTACCCAGAGGCAACTCTACTTGTGTAAGCACCCGCCCCTACTCATTGCGAAGGTCGGAGTGTGAAGAAATTTTTCAAAAAGGCTCCTAATTGGGAGCCTTTTTTGATCGAACTGAAACTTAGCTTTAATTAACTGCTCAGCAATAAATTCAGAAGAATTTATTTAATAAAGGAAAATTACAAATTTATTGAACCAGAGACAGCCTTTGTCAGGCGTGAAAGTTGCTCTGGTTGAATAATATAAGGCGGCATTAAATAGATCAGCTTGCCAAATGGTCTTATCCAGACACCTTGAGAAACAAAATGGTGTTGTAACACCGCCATATTCACGGGTTGCTTCATCTCCACGACGCCAATTGCACCTAATACCCGAACATCAGCCACTTTTGCATGGTGTTTTAGTGGCATTAACTCACTCTTTAATTGGTTTTCAATTGATTTAATACGTTGTTGCCAAGGGCTTTGTAATAACAAGCTCAAACTGGCTTCTGCCACGGCACAAGATAATGGATTGCCCATAAACGTTGGGCCATGCATAAAACAGCCTGCTTCGCCATTGCTAATCGTTTCAGCTACCTTACGGGTTGTCAGTGTTGCTGATAGTGTCATATAACCACCGGTCAGCGCTTTTCCTACACATAAAATATCTGGCTCAATTTCAGCATGTTCACAAGCAAACAATTTTCCTGTGCGGCCAAAACCGGTGGCAATTTCATCCGCAATTAATAGAATCTGATGCTGATCACAAAGCATTCTGACTTGACGCAAATATTCAGGATGATAAATGCGCATTCCTCCAGCACCCTGTACGATAGGCTCAAGGATCACCGCGGCGATATCACGGGAATGCTGCTCCAGCAAAGTACGAAATGGCATGATATCCCGTTCGTCCCATTGAGAATCAAATTCGCACTGAGGCGATTCGGCAAACAGATGGGGTGGCAGATAGCCTTTGTAGAGATTATGCATTGAATTGTCGGGATCACAGACCGACATAGCGCCGAATGTGTCACCGTGGTAACCGTGCCGTAATGTCAAAATACGCTGACGTTTCTCACCTTTTGCTTGCCAGTATTGCAATGCCATTTTTAACGCCACTTCTACCGCAACGGAACCTGAATCCGCCAGAAAGACACATTCCAGTGAGGGTGGGGAGATTGCTGTTAATTGCCTGCAAAGTGCCACTGCGGGTGGATGAGTAATGCCGCCAAACATGACATGGGACATCTGATCAAGCTGAATTTTAGCGGCTTGGTTCAAAACCGGATGATTATATCCATGAATAGCGGCCCACCAGGAAGACATGCCATCCACCAGCTTACGGCCATCAGACAACTCTAGTTCCACTCCAGAAGCGCCAACGACAGGGTAAACCGGAAGAGGGTTGGTCATGGAGGTATAGGGATGCCAAATATGGCGTAGATCAAATTCAATATCGGAAGCAGTCATAAGGTTTGATGTAAACTAATTTACTTAAAATTGGTTGACAGTATAGCGGCATTATTTAAACTGGCTACACTTTTTTCACACTGGAGATGTTATTGTGATTGAGCGTAAGCAATGGACAATTAAGCAGGCGCAAGAGCTGTTTGATAAACCTTTTTTCGAATTATTATTTCAAGCACAACAGGTTCATCGTATCTACTTTGACCCACAGCAAGTACAGGTTAGTACACTACTTTCCATCAAAACCGGGGCTTGTCCGGAGGATTGTAAATATTGCCCGCAAAGTTCCCGTTACAAAACAGGTCTTGAAAAAGAGCGGTTGATGGAAGTGGAACAGGTGATTGATTCTGCCCGTAAGGCCAAAAATGCCGGTTCAACACGTTTTTGTATGGGTGCCGCGTGGAAAAATCCCCATGAGAGGGATATGCCTTATCTGGAAAAAATGGTTAAGGAAGTCAAAGCACTGGGAATGGAAACCTGCATGACGCTGGGCATGCTCAATGGTTCACAAGCGCAGCGACTGGCGGAGGCAGGATTAGATTATTACAACCACAACCTTGATACCTCCCCAGAATTTTATGGCAACATCATTACCACTCGAACCTATCAGGACAGATTGGATACCCTTGATAAAGTACGTGAAGCAGGAATAAAAGTGTGCTCTGGTGGTATTGTCGGTCTGGGTGAAGCGATCCGTGATCGGGCCGCGTTATTGGTACAACTGGCAAATCTGCCAAAAACGCCGGAGAGTGTACCCATCAACATGTTGGTTAAAGTCAAGGGCACGCCATTGGCTGAAAACGAAGATGTAGACCCTTTCGATTTTATCCGCACGATTGCTGTTGCCAGGATCATGATGCCGTCTTCTCATGTCCGGTTATCCGCAGGTCGTGAACAGATGAATGAGCAGACACAAGCGATGTGTTTTATGGCTGGCGCTAATTCTATTTTCTATGGCTGTAAGTTGCTTACTACACCCAATCCTGCGGAAGATAAAGACTTACAACTGTTTCGCAAGTTGGGTATTAATCCTCAGCAGACTCAGACGGCATTCGGTGATAATCAGCAACAGCAGTATCTGGCAGAAGCCATCATCAATGCAGATAACGAACAATTTTATAACGCGGCATTATAATGGATTGGTCAGCTTATCTTTCCCGGCAATTGTCTGAGCGTCGGGATACTTCTCTATGGCGTCAGCGGCAGGTCAATCAGAAATCGGATGGACGTTTCCTGTATACCGTTGATGACAAATATCTTAATTTTTCCAGTAATGATTACCTTGGATTAAGTGCCAATTCCGCAGTCATTGCTGCATGGCAGCGGGGAGCTGAACAATATGGCGTTGGCAGTGGGGGATCAGGTCATATTGCGGGTTATACAAAAGCCCATCAGCTATTGGAACAGCAATTAGCTGACTGGTTGGATTACCCAAAAGCATTACTGTTTATTTCAGGATATTCTGCGAATCAAGGGGTCATTGCCGCGTTAATGATGAAACAGGATCGAATTATTGCCGATCGTCTGAGTCATGCTTCATTAATGGAAGCGGCAATGCATTCTCCGGCTCAATTACGGCGTTTTCTTCATAATCAACCTGAATCGCTTGCAGATTTATTGGCAAAACCTTGTATTGGCAAGACGCTGGTGGTGACGGAAGGTGTATTTAGTATGGATGGTGACTGTGCACCGTTGGCAGATATTCATCAGCAAACCAAGGCTTCTGGAAACTGGCTAATGGTGGATGATGCTCATGGTATTGGTGTCTGTGGTGAGCAGGGAAGGGGAAGTTGTTGGCAACAGAAAGTCAAACCAGAAATCCTGATTGTTACTTTTGGTAAAGCATTTGGGTTGAGTGGCGCCGCGGTACTTTGTGATGAACAGACGGCAGAATATCTGGTTCAGTATGCCCGTCATCTGATCTACAGCACTTCTATGCCTCCTGCGCAAGCACAGGCGCTTTCGGAAGCTGTTCGGCAGATACAAGCTGGTGATGAATTACGTCAACGATTGCAACAGAATATCAATTACTTTCGTCAGCAGGCGCAGAAATTACCCTTTAATCTGACCGATTCAATCACAGCGATTCAGCCATTGATTGTGAGTGATAATGAACTGAGTATCTCCTTATCCCGGTATTTGCAACAAAAAGGGATTTGGGTTACAGCCATTCGTCCACCAACAGTGCCGCCGGGCAGTGCCAGATTACGTATTACTTTGACGGCCAGCCATACGCTACAGGATATTGATATGTTGATGGAGGTATTGCATGAGTTCCGTAGTTGAATTTGTTAATAAACAGGCGATTGCCGGAGCATTTGGTCGAGCCGCCGCCAACTATGATGTGGTTGCGAAATTACAGCAGCAAGCCGGTGAATTCCTCATGCAACAAGCCGATGGTCATCCTGGTAAGTTAGTCTTGGATGCCGGTTGCGGTACGGGGTTTTTTAGTCACCGCTGGCGGCAACAGGGGAAGCAGGTTATTGCATTGGATTTGGCGTCAGGTATGTTGATTCATGCCCGTAAACAGTTGGCGGCTGACTATTATTTACAAGGGGATATTGAACATTTAGGGCTTGCTGACAGCAGTGTTGATATCTGTTTCAGTAATCTGGTTGTTCAGTGGTGTGAGAATTTATCCAGCGCTTTAAGAGAACTTTATCGGGTAACACGTCCTGGTGGATTGATTCTGTTTTCCACCTTGGCTAAAGGTTCATTACATGAATTGAAACAAGCCTGGAGCGTGGTTGATAACTACCAGCATATTAATCACTTCCTGCCGCAGCAGACGATTAAAGATGCGTGTCGGGGATTCCGGCATTGTCTTATTAGTCATGTTTATCGCCAACAATATTCTCATATATTGCCGCTATTGGGTTCGCTGAAAGGGATTGGCGCGACTCACCTTCATTATGGGCGTCAGCAGGGGCTGATGACGCGTGAACGGCTGATTGCTCTGGAACAGGCGTATCCACGAGAAAATGAACATTTGCCTCTTAGCTATCAAGTTGTCTTTGGAGTGATTTATCGTGACTAAGCGCTGGTTTTTGACAGGTACAGATACCGAAGTGGGTAAAACAGTTGTAAGTTGTTCTTTGCTACAAGCGGCAACTAAAGCAGGATATAAAACAGCAGGTTATAAACCTGTCGCTTCCGGTAGTGAAATAACACCGGCAGGTATTCGTAATTCTGATGCGCTGGCATTGTTGGCAAATAGTTCTGTGCCTTTGCAATATGAAGAAGTGAATCCGTTAGTATTTATTGAAGCAACATCACCCCATATTGCCAGCGATGACCTGAATCAACCTATTGATTTTGCTGTTATGTCTGCGGGATTGCATCAGTTAGAAAAGAAAGCGAACTGGGTTTTAGTTGAGGGCGCTGGTGGTTGGTATACCCCTTTATCGCAATCGGCGACTTTTGCTGACTGGGTGGTTAAAGAGCGATTGCCGGTTATTTTGACCGTGGGGGTAAAACTGGGCTGTATTAATCACGCGATACTTACCATGAAGGCGATTATAGGTTCAGGGTTGCATTTTGCAGGTTGGATAGCTAATGAGGTTGAACCCGCAGGCAAACGCCAACAAGAATATTTGGCGACATTAGAGCGTATGTTACCCGCTCCTTTATTGGGTAAGATTCCTCATTTAACCCAAGGATATTTTGATCGTTTAGGGGAATATATAGATTTAAACTTACTGGTTAATTGAATTATTAATCTGCAAATTTAATTTGGTAGAATTTTATTTTAATGTCACGATAAATGATTATACTATCCATATCTATATTTTTGTTAATGAATATATGGGTTTTACTGCCAGTTATGTATAACAATTTATTTTAGGACAATATGCCGGAATGGTGTTCCGGCATAAAAATGATATTTTTCAATAGTTTTTCTATATTCTGACAAAGGCGGATATCCATTCATACTTCGGCAAGTTTTTTATTCACAGGAGCATCTGTTGGGCGGTTTATATAATTCCTGAATATCTTTCTTACCAGGTAAATAGGTCCTACACCCAGGATAGAATAAGCCACTTTAATGAGGAACTGGGCGATAATCATTTCTTTTATGATATCTATACCGAGAACACCATAGAAAGCAATGGAACAGAATATTATACTGTCGAATGCTGAGGCGATAACAGTACTGGTTATTACTCGCAGGAAAAGATACTTTGAATTGGTGAGAGATTTTATTTTGCAAAGAAGATACGAATTTATATTCTCAGAGATAAAATAAGCAAGAGATGATGCCAATAATACAGATACAATACTATTGACTATTCCATTATAAGTTGCACCAAACTCCCATCCAGGAACACCCGGCATCAGTGCGGTTCCCCAAAGCCCGAGAACAAATAATAGGTTTGCTGCGAAAGAGATAATAATCGTTCTTCTTGCCAGACGTAATCCATAGAATTCGTTCAGAATATCGACCAGCAAGAAGGTAATAGGGTAAATAAAAACGCCAGGAGGCGTGACGATATTAAGGATCGGGATATGAATGGGCTTCACGCCACATATGGTGGAGAAAATATAGATAACACTGAGTGCGATGCTAATGAGCAAATAGGCTTGCCATGAACGCTCATGACGATCCCCAAGTTCATAAGCTGTTACGATATTACTGTGGCTGTATAATTTCCTGTATATCGTACTGAGTTCATGCCTGCTCAGGTCTTCTGAGATATCACTGTCGGCTAGTTCTTTTAACCCCATAGTAATGGTCTTGCCTGTCGCTAGTACCATGACGTTTGCCGATAATTTACCGTATCTTGTGAATCCCAGTAATTTAAACTTCTGATTTGCGGTCATTTATAGTCTTTCTCCTACGATATAGCCTAAGAAATGAGCATTTTTGTAGGGTTTCCTATCGAGGTAATCATCATTTCTCTCTTGCCGGATAAAGAACCCAATTCCCTTAGCGTAATACAATAATGGCGTATTGGTGACTAATGCGGGGGGACGTTTTATCAGGATCACCTCGCCGGGAATGAATGTATCCTCTATTGCCGATTCAACTTTAAGAGCCAGCATGTTTGATTCATCACCAAAAAAATAGGTAAGCGGATATTCGGTAACAAGCTGACCGATTTTTTTCTCAGAAATGGCTAAAAATTCAGATTGTGGAATGATAGGGATAGCCGAAGGATTTTTATTGCCTTCGGTTGAAAGTGTTTCGTTGAGGCGTTCTAATTGTTCAAGGTCATAATATTCTATTTCTTCACAGGAAACACCGAAAAAATCGGAGATTCGAAGAATAGTAGATTGTTGAACGTTATTGACTTGTCCTTCCAGGATTTTATAAATGGTGGTGCGGGTTAATCCTGTTCGATTGGAAAAAGAACTCTTGGTTTCTCCACGGGTACGTATCAAATATTCTATATTTTTAATGATATTTGTTTTTCGCTGTGCATTAGACGTTTTCATGAGAATCCTTTATATAAAGATAACAGCTATTACTATATATTACTTGATGATATTGTCCAGTGTGAAAAAACCACTCATTGTGATAATTTATTGATTTTACTTTTAATATCTTAATTTTCTGATGATCTATATTAGCACATCCTATATCAGAAAATGCTCATGGATTTACATTTATATTCTAAAAATGAAAGTTAAATCATGTAATTAAGTAAAAATCATTATAAAGTTTACACAAAACTGAACTTTATGTTTATTTTTGTGTTGACTTTATGGATTTTATTATAATAATGTTAAGTTGTGTTGATGTGTTTTTGGGTCATCAGATAGCATCAAACAAAATATTATTCTTATTATAAATCTCTCGGGGAAAGAGCTACTTTATCCTTCGAGTTTAGAAGTGGGTTATTTCTTTTAGCACTAGGGAATATCAAGAAAACAGAGGAAGTGAAATAAACATTAGGACTGAAATTAGTAAATTAATAAAATGATAACACGGTTAAAACACCAGGAAATGGCAGTATAAAGATGCTTTGGAACAGCAATCGATTGAAATTGTGAATGATAGATACAGAGTAGTTTTTCGATCGGAGATAGCCAACAGAATATTGGACGTTTTACGAGGGCAATGTCGATTTGATATTTGTGTATCTATCATTTTTTTACGTGTTCACGATGGGGCTCATTTTGTAAAATAGGAGATATACTGATGTAAATTCATTAATTTATCAATAACATACATTAATATCCTAATTAAAAAACGGATTTTGTTCATGCCAATTAAGCCAATTATTGTTTTTGGTAAATATTTATCGGCATTGTCTATAGGTAATTGTTTATAGGTATTATCTGTTGGCATTGTTTATTGACAGCATTGTTTATTGACAGCATTGTTTATTGACATAGTAAAAATAGTCAAAAACGCTGTTGATGATATTGAATCTGCTATTGCTAAAAGCGCAGGAAGCAGAGAATCCTATTTCTGCTTAGGTAAAACCCAACTCTCCTCTTGAGTAACAGATTTCATGCAGGAAACTGTTCACTGGTTATCTCTTATTGAATAAAAATTCCAATCTAATATCAATATTGTTTTCTGCTGTTAGGATCGTAAAAAACAGTTTTTTGCATGCATGATACAGAAAAATATGATAACTATCTACCTTTAATGCTAGTAATATTGAACGAATATAATTTATTGATATTTAATTTCCGTGAGAAAATTCTTACTTTTACAGCAAATTTATTCATTTTTTTTTGCAATGAGTCGCTGAGATATAGGTTAAAAAAAGAGTAAAAATTTTTATCGATAGAGGATACCTATTTTGTGGCATGATGTTGCAACCTCGTACAGTTAATGGGGTTTGTTGAGTTATCCACTATTCCTGTGGATAACCTTGTGTATTAGACTTAGAAAAGTGACGCAACGCAAGAAAATACGCGGCTTGAGTCAAGGTTGATGTTATTCTCGTCTTTGTTTTAATCCTTTTAAATATCAATAAGATAACCAAAATCAAGCCCTGCCGGACCTGTGATGATGCCCCATGTTGTCACCTTTCAGCCGATCATATAGAAAATGGAAAAATCAAGATAATTTTGGGGATAAAATGGCATTTATTTTGATATAAACGGATGTTTAATTGATAGGAAAATGACCTATTTGAGCCCGTTTTTATAAAACCAACTTGAAGCTGGTTTTTTATCCAGTATTATAGGTGAGTTAATGTTAGGAAAGTGAGATACCGATGAATAAGGCGTTCAAATTACATTCTGACTTCCAACCGGCTGGTGATCAACCTGAGGCTATCTGTCAATTACAGGAAGGCTTAGAAGACGGGTTGGCCCACCAGACTTTGCTAGGGGTTACGGGGTCGGGTAAGACATTTACTATCGCTAATGTGATAGCTAATTTAAACCGACCAACGATGGTACTTGCTCCGAACAAGACGCTGGCGGCTCAACTTTACAGTGAAATGAAGGACTTCTTTCCAGAAAATGCCGTAGAGTACTTTGTTTCTTATTACGATTATTACCAGCCTGAAGCCTATGTGCCAAGCTCCGATACTTTTATTGAAAAAGATGCTTCGGTAAACGAGCACATTGAGCAAATGCGTTTGTCTGCGACCAAGGCTTTGCTGGAGCGGCGAGATGTGATTGTTGTTGCGTCTGTCTCGGCTATTTATGGTTTGGGTGATCCCGATAGTTACCTAAAAATGATGCTCCACCTGACTAACGGTATGATTATCGATCAACGTTCCATTCTGCGGCGTTTGGCTGAATTGCAATATACCCGTAATGATCAGGCATTTCAGCGAGGGACATTTAGGGTACGCGGTGAAGTGATTGATATCTTTCCGGCTGAATCTGATGAGCACGCTCTGCGCGTTGAGTTATTTGATGATGAAGTAGAGCGGTTATCGCTGTTTGATCCGCTAACAGGACAGGTTCAATATCATGTTCCACGGTACACCGTTTATCCAAAAACTCACTACGTTACTCCGCGTGAACGTATTGTTCAGGCAATGGAAGCGATTAAAGTTGAGCTTGAGCAGCGGCGTCAGGTATTGCTGGCGAACGGTAAGCTGCTGGAAGAGCAACGTATTACGCAGCGTACTCAATTTGATTTGGAAATGATGAATGAATTGGGTTATTGCTCCGGCATTGAAAACTACTCCCGTTATCTCTCTGGTCGTGCTGAAGGAGAGCCGCCGCCGACACTGTTTGATTATCTCCCGGCTGATGGTTTGCTGGTAGTGGATGAATCGCACGTTACCATCCCGCAAATTGGTGGGATGTACCGAGGGGATCGCTCCCGCAAAGAGACGCTGGTGGAATATGGTTTCCGTATGCCTTCCGCGCTGGATAATCGCCCACTTCGGTTTGAAGAATTTGAGGCGCTGGCTCCACAGACAATTTATATTTCGGCTACGCCGGGCAAATATGAATTGGAAAAATCCGGTGGTGATGTAGTGGAACAGGTAGTGCGTCCTACTGGTTTGCTTGATCCTGAGGTAGAGGTGCGCCCTGTCGCAACACAGGTTGATGACTTACTGTCTGAAATTCGCATTCGGGCGGTGAAAAATGAACGGGTGTTGGTCACTACATTGACTAAGCGAATGGCGGAGGATTTAACCGAGTATTTGGAAGAACACGGTGAACGGGTTCGTTATTTGCACTCGGATATCGACACTGTTGAACGTGTGGAAATTATTCGGGATCTTCGTTTAGGTGAGTTTGATGTATTAGTGGGGATTAACTTGCTGAGGGAAGGGCTGGATATGCCAGAAGTTTCTCTGGTGGCCATTTTGGATGCGGATAAAGAAGGTTTCCTGCGATCTGAACGTTCATTAATTCAGACGATTGGGCGTGCTGCCCGTAACTTACATGGTAAAGCGATTCTTTATGGCGATAAGATAACTGATTCAATGGCGAAAGCGATTGGTGAAACGGAACGCCGGCGTGCTAAACAGCAGATATTTAATGAAAAACACGGCATTATTCCAAAAGGTCTGAATAAGAAGATTGGCGATATTCTGCAAATTGGACAGCCAACTGGAGGTAAAGGGAAGGGAAGAGGTAAAGCTGTTGCCACAACGGAAACCCTCAGCAAACTGTCTGCCAAAGAGTTGGAAAGTAAAATCCGCGAGCTGGAAGCGAAGATGTACCAGCATGCGCAGGATCTTGAATTTGAACAGGCGGCGAGTGTTCGGGATCAGGTTCAGGCATTGCGTGAGCAATTTATTGCCAATTCTTAACAATTGCCCCGTAAATCCTGGCCCAATGCGAGGATGTCGCAAAAGGCCAGCATTGAAAATAAACCCGCAGAGATTTATTGCCTGTTATTGGGAGTGACAACCCATGACAGGCTAAATTTTTCGATTGAAAAAGGAGCTATTGAGCGATTTATTAATCAAAGAATTCAATATGAAAAATCGGCATTGATAGCGATTAATTAGCCATTTTGCGTGACATTAATCACATTTTCTTCATGTTCATCTGATAAATATCGTGATCTTGTGGTCATATATTTAGAGAGCGAAATTCTCTGTTATCTGTCTCCACTCCATCCTACTCAGTTGGAAGCGGTCTGTTGTTCTCTCTAACGCCACGTATTAGATGATGGCTATTTTACGCTGTCATTTTTTTACCGCGGAACAGACCGGCGCTATTTAAAAGAGCCGCATGTAATGACTCGCTTA
>NZ_JFGV01000048.1:0-43031 GCF_000612035.1 Photorhabdus aegyptia
TCTGATTTTTAGCCATTTTCATTTACCTCCACACAGACTTATTTTAAGTATACGCCTATGGGAGCTGAATTTAAGTGATAATCAGGTAAAATTTTGTTCATCAATGTCGCTATTTTCAATTGTGTTATTTTATTTCTTCATTAAGATTATTGTTAATTGTGTGATTTATCTCATAATTTGGTGTTAATTTAATCCTGAAAATAGAAAAATAATTATGATTAAAGTTGCATAAATCAATAAGGATATAATGATGAACAGACGATACCATATAACACTATTATTTAATGCCAATAAAGCTTATGATCGCCAAGTGATAGAAGGGATAGGTGAATATTTACAAACATGTCAATGTAATTGGGATATTTTCATTGAGGAAGATTTCACCACTAAATTAAATAGTTTGGAAACCTTACAGAGTGATGGAATTATTGCTGATTTTGATGATATAGAAATCCAACGTATTTTCAGTCAGGTAGACATTCCTGTTATTGGCGTCGGCGGCTCTTATCACCAAGAAAATCACTATCCTGCGGCTCATTATATTGCGACGAATAACTTCGCTTTAATAAAAAGCGCATTTAATCATTTAAAAGATAAAGGTATTAAACGTTTTGCATTTTATGGTTTACCTCAGACAAGTGGTAAACGATGGGCAATAGAGCGTGAATACGCTTTCCGACAATTAGTCGAAAAAGAACAATATCAAGGTGTGGTATATCAAGGGATGGAGATGACACCAGAAAACTGGTCTTACGCACAAAATAGAGTAAAAGATTGGCTCCAAACTTTACAGCCAAATACAGGCATTATCGCGGTAACGGATGCCAGAGCTCGACATATTTTAGCCGCATGTGAACATTTAAATATTCCTATTCCCGATAAAATCTGTGTTATAGGTATAGATAATGAAGAAATAGCCCGTTTTCTTTCGCGTACCGAGCTCTCTTCCGTGGTGCAAGGTACACAACAAATGGGCTACCAGGCAGCAAAATTACTTCATAAAATTCTTAAAGGTTATACACCTAAAAAATATCATCGCCAATTAATCCCACCGTTAAAAGTTATTGCAAGGCAATCGACAGATTTTCGGGCAGTAAACGACCCCGCGGTTATTCAAGCAATGCATTATATTCGTCATAACGCCTGTAAAGGGATAAGAGTTGAACAAGTTATTGATGCTGTTGGTATGTCTCGTTCTAATCTTGAAAACCGTTTTAAAAATGAATTTGGTCAAACAATTCATACCATTATTCATAATGAGAAGTTAGATAAAATAAAAAATCTTTTAATCCACACCTCTATTTCAATTAGTGAAATTGTTACTGTTTGTGGCTATTCTTCTTTACATTATTTTTACTCTATGTTTAAACGGAACTATAATATGACACCTAAAGAGTATCGAGACAAATATCAAATCACTAAAAAGACTTAGCTATTTAAAATTAATAAGCCATCCTCAAATCAAATAGGATAGCTTTTAATTTAATTAGATATCTTCACCGTTCGTTTCTATAATTTTCTGATACCAATAAAAACTCTTTTTCTTATAACGTACAAAATCCCCATTGCCATTATCATCAACATTGACATAAATAAACCCATATCGTTTACGATATTCACCGGTTGAAAAAGAGACACAATCGATACATCCCCATACAGTATAACCGAGGATATCAACACCATCGAATAAAATAGATTTTTTAATTTCAGATAGATGCGATTCTAAATATTCAATACGATAATCATCATTGATAACACCATCTTGAGATAATTTATCAACGGCACCCAACCCATTTTCAACAATAAAAATAGGTTTTTGATAACGTTCATATAATTCAGATAAACTGTATCGAATACCTATAGGATCAATTTGCCATTCCCATTCAGAGGATTTCAAATAGGGATTGAGCTTTCCTTTCTCAAAGAAGGAGAGGGATTGGCTATTTTTTTCTAACATTTCTGTGGATGAAGCAACGATATTACTCATATAATAGCTTATTGCCAAATAATCAGCGCAACCTTCCCGTAACCAATTTAAATCACCATCTTCAATATGCAGTTCTATATTTTTTCTTTCCCATTCTTTAATAAGATAAGCTGGATAATACCCACGAAGCTGAACATCACTAAAAAGATATTTCTGGCGCATAGCTTGTTGTGCATATAAAACATCTTCTGGCTTACAGCTCTCTGGATATAATGGCGACATATGGATCATGCAGCCAATTTTAAAATTAGGATTTATTTCATGACCTAATTTGACAACTTTTGCACTAGCAACAAATTGATGATGAATAGTTTGATACATGACCTGCTCTGGATTGTCGTGATCCTGATAAATCACACCTGAATTACAATAACCGAATAGTGGATATTGCCAATTTATTTGGTTATTAATTTCATTAAATGTAATCCAGTATTTGACTTTATTTTTATATCTTGCCATAACCGTCAGGCTAAAATTGATAAAAAAGTCTATTACTTTTCGGTTGTACCAACCGCCATATTTCTTAGCCAAATGATAAGGCATTTCAAAGTGAGATAAAGTAATAATAGGTTCAATATTATATTTCAACAATTCATCAATAAGATCATCGTAAAATTTTAATCCTGCCTCGTTAGGGTGTAATTCATCACCATGAGGAAAAATTCTTGACCAAGCAATTGATGTCCTAAAACATTTAAATCCCATTTCTGCAAATAATGCAATATCATCTTTATAATGGGAATAAAATTTCACACCTTGATGATTAGGATAGATTTTATTTTCCTCAATACCATTAGTTATGACACGATCAACACCATGCTCTCCTTTTGTCATAACATCAGCAATACTCATTCCTTTGCCATCCTGATTCCAATAACCTTCAACTTGGTTAGCGGCAACCGCGCCGCCCCATAAAAAGCCGGTAGGGAATTTATTCTTCATAGATAACTCCAGATTGTTATGTTCTCTTAGTTAAATATAATAGAATTAATCGAATCAGGTTCCAAATAAATAGACCAAATATCATTGTTATAACCAATATTTAATTTTTGCTTTTCTTTATAAGAATTATTTATATTCACCACAAGAGAGCCCGTTTTATTCTCGAAAGCAACAGCATTTCCTGACATATTACCTTCTAACTCAACATGCTGCGCATCAGGTAAAATTAAACCAGAAAAATGGCGCATAACGTAATACTCTGGATTATATATCACTTTATTTATTCCTTTTGGAATACTTATCATACTATTTTGTTTCCAACCCCAACTACTTTCTCCCCCAGAATGCAGCACCATATTCCAGTAAAAATAACCATTAGCACCATTAGTTAAATAATGTCTGAAAAGCGTAAACACATAATGAGCATATTCCCAACTATTATGACCATCACCACATTCATTTTCAGTTTGATAATATTTTAATTCTGGATAGCTTTGTACTGTTCTTTGAATGGCATTTTTTCCTTGCCATTGATAACCAACGCCTTTTATATATTTATAGGTGTCTATATCACGTAATACACAATTTGCGTAATCATCATAATCTCGTCCAATTTCTTTAGAGAATTCAGGAGCATTAATAGTACCTAACCAAATCTCAGTTTTTACATTATTTTGTTCGAATTTCGGCCCAAGATAATTTTTTATAAAATCTCTTAATTGTTCACCGTTCCATACACAAGAAGGGAATTTTTGATCCGCAGCAACTTCATTCTGGATATGAATTTGATTAATTGAAATACCTTCTTGCTGATACTCTTCGATAAATTTTGCAAAATATAAAGCATATGCATCCTGGCTTTGAGCATCACTCTTTAATCTGCCAAAATTATAGACTTGATGAGTTTTAAGCCATACCGGAGGACTCCACGGCGAGGCGGATATTTTTAAATTTGGTTGTCTTTTTAACGCTTCCTTTATATAAGGAATCAATAATTTTTTGTCTCTTTGAATTGAAAAATGAGCCATATTATAATCATCTTCAATCTCATTTAAACTATACCAAGAAACCGCATAATCGCTGGCACCTATCGGCATTCTGGCTAATGTTAATTTGCATTCTCCATCCGGTGAAAATAATTTATCTAGCACTACTTTTCTATTTTCTTTATCTAGATCTAATAAGGCTTTCATGCCAAGCTCATTAAAACAACCGCCAAAGCCATCCAGTTTTCGGCCTCGTTTATTGGTGATAATTAAATTGGCTTTTTCGTCTGTTTTTATGATCGATAATCCTTGTTTCCATTGCTCTCTATTATTTGTATAGATAAGTTTAATCATGATTTATTATTTCCAATAAAAGTATTAATTCATTGAAATCAATTAAACACAATTATCTTAATATTAGTATTATGTTATTTCACAAAGGATTTAATTTAATTGTTTTATTTGAGTTTCATCACATATATCTTATCGAAACTATTTTTTTATTATCAACCACCATGTTAATAATATACCTTGATACACTTATAAACCACTTTTGCCACCATAAAAAGGAAATTTTATGTCTCTTGTGCCATTTAAGCAGGTTGATGTATTTACTCACCGACCCTTTAAGGGAAATCCCGTCGCTGTTGTTATGGATGCTCAAGAACTTTCATCAATACAGATGCAGGGCATTGCCAACTGGACCAACCTTTCTGAAACCACTTTCATCCTTCCCGTAGAAAACCCATTGGCGGATTATCGTGTACGGATTTTCACACCCGGTAGTGAACTCCCTTTTGCCGGCCATCCTACGATCGGTACCGCACATGCTCTTCTTGAAGCCGGTTTAATTCAGGCGAGAGAAGGGCGTATTGTGCAGGAATGCGGGGCGGGATTGATTACATTGAACGTTACCGAAACGGAAGAAGGTCAGAAATCAATCACTTTTGAACTACCAGAACCAGCCATCACATTGCTTAGCGCCGAGCAGATAGATCGCCTCGAAAGCATTCTGGGTTGCCAGTTAGATCGCGCACTAACACCAGCACTTATTGACGTGGGAGCTCGCTGGATTGTCGCCCATACTACGGGAGCAGAAGCCGTGCTGGCAACGGAACCTGATTATGCCAAATTGTATGAGCACGACTCGCAAATGAACATAACCGGGGTTTGTCTGTATGGCGCCTACCGTGAAGGAGCAGAGGCTGATATTGAAGTACGCTCTTTCGCCCCATCATGCGGTGTCAACGAAGACCCAGTTTGCGGTAGTGGAAACGGCAGTGTTGCTGCATTTATGCGCCACCACAAAGTAGCAATGATTGACGATAAAATCGTTCATTCATCACAAGGCAAAAAACTTGGCCGTCAGGGAAGTGTATGGCTTAGCCATGCTGATGGTAAGATTTTTGTCGGCGGCAGTGCTGTAACCTGTATCAATGGCACCATCACAATTTAAAAAAATTATCAGCCCTAATATGCACAATATCTTACGTAAAATTGCTCATTAGATAATTCAGAAAGGCCGCTTATTTTGTCGGAAAACATCTGTTTTCCGACACCGGGCGAGCCTCAATGCGTGCTGGCTTGGGCCAATCTAATGATGAGGTCGAAGCCGAGTTTGCCGCACGGCGTGCCAATGTGGGGTAGTGACCAGCTACCCGGTCACTACCCCTAAATGTCCATTAAATTTTGTCCAACCTTTTTTGTCTAGGTGATTGCGCGTTTCCTAGAAAACATGCACAATCAACCCTGTTACTTTCATCACCCTATAAGGAGTGAATCATGCAAAGCATGACCATTGAGCAGCTACGCGCCGCAAGCGATGCCGGCGGCGTGGAAGGTGTGACCCTGAAAGGGCAGGGAGGAATCTTCCTTGTGCAGATCGCAACCCGCAGCGGTGCCGCCGCTTTGCTGGCGAAGGCCCGCAGCCAAGAGCCGCGCCGTTTCGGCAACCCCATTGCCGCCCTGAACGTGTTGCGTGACGTAGGCATCACCATCGGCCAGTTCGACGCCAGTGAGTGGAACCCGGACGAGAAAGAAGAAACCGCCGGCAATCGTGGTCGGGCCGAGGCAATGCGTAAGGCCCACCAAGCCGCCGCCTACTCGGAGTGGCTGGCTGCCGAGATTCAGGATGCTATCGACGACCCGCGCCCGAATCTTTCACACGATGAGGTTATGGCCGAGATGGACGCCGATATTGCCGCCTTGGCCGCCGAACACAAGCCCGCCAAAAGGAAGCGCGCTTGAGCGCGGCTGGCTGATTTATGGCGAAGGCAAAGACCCCTTACCGCATCGAGTGGCGACCGAAGGCCCGCGAGGATTTGCGCGCCATTGTTCGATACATAGGCAAAGACAACCCGACCAGGGCGCGCAGCTTCGGTCAGGAGCTACGCGACAAGACCTTGCCGCTTGCGCAGCACCCGGAGCTTGGCCGCACCGGGCGGCCCGGCCTGCCGGATTATGTGCGCGAGCTGGTCGCGCATCGGAACTACATTATTTTTTATCGCGTGCTGGACGAGGCGCGCACCGTCGAAATTTTGCGAGTGAAACACGCGGCGCAGCAAACGCCGTGACATGGTGACAGCAGGAGATGGAGGGCGTAAAAAAGTGCCCCAGACTTTTTTACGCTCTCCAATGTGGTGGACCAAGCGTGAAAGTTATCTGGACACCCGAAACGAAGCAAGACCGAGCTGACGTGTAGGACTACATCGCAGCCGATAATTCATATGCGGCAGCCAGAATGGATGAACAGTTTAGTGATGCAGCATCCAATCTTACACGACATCCCATGCTTGGCCGACGGGAAAATTAGTAAATCCCTAATTCCTGAGCCTGATTAGCTAATGCTTTCATAGCCTCCATACTCTCAGCATTACGCTGCTTTTTATATTCCATCAGATCAGCAAAACGAATACGCCGATGTCGGCCTGTTTTATGGAAAGGAAGACAACCATCTTCCAAAAGCTTAACCATATGAGGCCGCGATACATTCAATATGTTTGCAGCTGCAACTGTTTTAAGCAGAATCTGATACGTTTTCGCAATAACAATTTCCAAAGTAACTCTTCTCGGTGAAAGAACCAGATTTAGCACATCATTTGAAAGCACCAAACCTGCAATCAATAATAATTTTCAACCCACATTAAATAATTCTATCCCGGCCTCAAGCCAAGATTAAATGATAATGAATCCACGTTATTTGATAATGAAAATGCCCTTTTTTGACGGATATACTCAATACCGTAAAACAGATTTGTGAATTAATGGTGATATCGAAACCAACACTCTATAAATATATCGATGCAGCAAGACTATGAAAACTCTACTTATATGTGATGGAAGATTCAAAATTATAAGTAACGGATTGAATTAATCACTATTGAATTAATTTCCATTGAAATATTTAAATGTGATTGAGTACAGCCAACAAAGAGGCAACTTGAAAGATAACGGGTATATCTAGTTATTAACTAAACTTAAGGGAATATATATGCATAATAAATCTTTTTCTTTATTGCCAGCCACATTATTTTTTTTCTCCTCGTTTTCCATAGGTGCAATTCAGGAAATGAGAATGATTAACTTTGAAAATAAAATTTCATTACCAAGAAGTACAGAAGAGCAACTATATAAACTTGGGAACGAGCTGCATAGCGCATCTGTTGACAAGTTGTACTCTGCAAGATATTGGGGCAAGTATGGTACTTTTTCAAAGGTTGGTATGGAGGTTCAAGGAAGTCTAGCTTATGGAATGGCTCTGGCTAGTTCATCGGATCTTGACATTGCATTTGTTTATAAATACAACAATGGCGAATCTATGAACAGACTCAGCCCGATTGAACTAAAGGTTGATGCTGTCAATGTATTCAAGGAAGTTTTCGGTAGTAGGTATAATTATACTATTAAAGCTCCCGTAGTAAATTTAAGTAACCGTACAGAAGATATCGATATTGCATTTTTCAACGTTCTGAACAAATCAACACCTTTATGCTCTATCAATAAAAGGTGTTCTGAATTGAACTATGGAAAAGATCCTGCCACATCAGAATGGTATCTTTCAGAACGTCTGAGCCTATACTCCGAACTTGATAATGTTTTCAGTAAAAAAACATCCAAAAGAGAGATAATTAATCGCTCAGGAAAAATATTAAAAGTATGGCGGGAGAAAATTTTTTCCGATCAGGATGTGAAAATACCTTCTATTGCCTTAGTGACCATGATTTACGATTTCAGTAAGGACAAGGGAGCTACATATAATTACAATAAATCCACAGATACTCTTCGTGATGTAACCAGCTATAGTATTATTAAGTATTTTAAGAATGATAAATGTGAAGGCGCTCCAAATGCAAAGATTGACTTGCCTGTATATCAGAAAGATAGAAACCTCTTAAGTAGATTAGATTCATCACAACGTATGAATACCTGTCTGAAATTAGTTGAATTTAATAAAGCACTTATAACAGCAACATCAGCTCATGTAAGCGAAGCTGAGTCAGTTAAAATTCTTGAGCCTTTTATTGGCCAGTTTTAAATAAGGCGCCCAAAGATAGTTATGCAGGTGTGAGATCAGTATAGTAAATAAAACCTCATCTCCGGCTTTGTTGAATCATAACCACCCGCATAGCGGGTGGTTATGATTGTATTCCTGCGGAACTCTACGAACAGATACTTGATGCTTTGGACGATCAAGAGCTTATTCGACTGGTAAATGAGCGTAGAGAACAGGCATTAGTTGATGTAGATCTAGATAATTAACCTATTTTAAATGTCCTATGACACCTGAACTACCTCAATCTAGGGAGCATCGTCTCCCTGTTACTGGTTTGATAACAACAGATAAACCTTAACTAAAGAAAGATAATATGCCCGTTTCGCAGGCAATTGGCAGACTGACGAAATCATGATGAGAAAGGAGATTTCGAAATGCTCCAAAGATGCCTGCGAATTTTATGGTGTACTCATTCTAAGATAAGAGGTTTATTCATGATGTTAAAAAATATCAATCTGTTGAAGGTTGCACTTATCGTTGCCTTTGCAACAAATCAATCTCTTGCAGCAAATAATATTACATTTCTGAGCAATCCTTCACCGCAACATGTCAAGGATATCGGTAATTTTGTTGTGAAACGAACTGAAAAACCATTTTTTTCCGATGTTATATTATTCGCAGCCAACATTAATAGCAGCATCTCTAATATCCCTGTACTGTTTTACAACGATGAAATAAGTTCGATACTCAAGGAAAATATTTCCCTGGTGCGGAATTTGCAAAAAAAGGGCATTAGAGTTCAATTATCCTATCTGGGCAATCATCAAAATGCAGGTTGGTCATGTAATATGAGTCAAGCAACGGCAACGAAACTTGCCGATGAAATGGTAAATGATGTCGTTAAATACGGGCTGGATGGAATCAACATCGATGATGAATATTCAACATGCTCCGGTAACCGTCAATCCTTCTATTGGGTAGCGGATGCGATCAAAAGCCATCCAAAATTTGCCAATAAGGTACTGACCAAGGCCCTGTGGTCAGATTATATCTATTTCAAGGGACCGACCAACATAGCAAACTTACTGGATGCAGGTTACGAGATGACTTACACCAACGCCAGTGTCAATAAGCTGGCTCCGTACGTTAACTTCGGGATGAAAAAGGAAAATTTGTTATTGGGTGTCTCCCCCGGAAAAAATTCGGTATCCACAGTGCAGAATATTACCCGCTCGGTCATCAATAATGGGTATAGTGGGATGATGGTTTGGTCACCTAATACAATATTTACAATTGACCAAGCATCTCAATATTATACCCAAATCATCAAAGCAGAAGAGGGGATAAATGAAGAAGTTGTTTATGTCCCAGATACAGCAAAAACAATGCAAATAAGTAATATTAATATGCATTAGTTCAATATGTGAAGTCACGTATAGAAAATCCAAAAACTTTCTATACGTGAAATTGTTCATTTAATTTTCTATTACAATGAAATTTACGAGAAAAATATAGAAATAATGAGTCATTACGTTGTTAATCCTTCGATTAATTAAGAGGGAACCAGTAATACGTACTGGTATCAATCATCCGAAAAAACCACAAAGTAAACATTGTGTGAAGCTATATGAGGTTATCTTATGAAAAGTGAGTTTAAAGAAGGATTTTGTACTCTCTGTAGATCAAGATGTGGCACTATCAACGAAGTTCGTAGCGATACACTGATAAAAATTCAGCAGAACCCAAAACACCCGACCGGCAACGCCATGTGCATGAAGGGTAAAGCGGCTCCAGAACTGGCTCACAGCCCTAACCGGATTCTTTATCCTCTTCGTAGGACAAATCCCAAAGGGGACGCAGATCCAGGCTGGGAAAAAATCACCTGGGATGAAGCTTTGAAGTATGTTGCTGAGAAACTGGCTTTCTATAAGGCTGAGTTTGGTGCAGAATCGGTTGCTTTCTCAGTCACCTCACCAAGTGGAACACCTCTTAGCGATAGCCTTGAATGGATAGATCGCTTCATTCGAAATTTCGGCAGCCCAAATGTCTGCAATAGTACAGAGGTGTGTAACTGGCATAAAGACGAGGCGCATAAGTTTACCTTTGGATGCAGTATTCCTGTGGCTGATTACAGAAATGCCGAGTTAATCATTTTATGGGGGCACAACCCAACAAATACATGGCTTGCGCAAGCGGAAGCTCTTGGTGCGGGAAGAAATGCAGGGGCCAAACTTATCGTTGTAGATCCCAGATATACGGCTCTTGCTAAAGAATCTGATAATTGGCTCAATATAAATCCTGGGACGGATGCCGCGTTAGCCCTCGGGCTAATAAATATCATCATAAACCGAAAAGGATATGATCAGGCGTTTGTAGCACGGTGGACAAACGCCTCATTATTAGTACGAAATGATAATGGTCTTTTCTTGAGAGAAAGAGATATAAACATTTCAGCTAAGAAAAACAGGTATGTTGTCTGGAATAACATAACTCAGTCTCCGCTAATGTACGATATTCACGAAAATATGCCATGTGATGAAAATGATAATTATGCTTTATTAGGCGAATTTTCGATTAACTCTGCGGAAGATGTAAATAAAAAAATACAATGCAAATCTGCATTCCAGCTACTTATAGATGAGTGTCAACCATACACACCTGAATATGTAGAAAAAATCACAGGCATAACCAAAGAAAAACTCCTATATGCCGCAGATTTAATCATGTCCTCCAAACGCATTGCTTATCATTCCTGGACTGGTGTAGCTCAACATACCAATGCAACCCAGACTGAACGAGCAATTGCCGTGCTGTACGCCTTAACGGGATGTTTTGACACGCAGGGAAGCAACAGAGTGTACAATAAACATCCAGTAAATCTTGTGAATGCCCGCAGGTTTATGCCGAAGGAACAGCAAGAAAAAGCCCTTGGCTTTAAGGAAAAACCATTGGGGCCACCACTAGATGGTTGGATAACATCACAAGATCTGTATCAAGCAATCTTGCACAAACGGCCTTACTCTATTAGAGCTATGATGGCATTTGGTACCAATATGTTGTCATCTCATGCTGACACCAAGATTGGGATAGAGGCGCTAAAACAGCTTGAATTTCATGTTCATTGTGATCTCTTTGAAACGCCTACAGCACATTATGCTGACATCTTACTACCCGTGAATACGCCTTGGGAGAGAGAAGGGCTACGTGTAGGATTTGAGATTTCAGCCGAGGCAGAAGAACTCATTCAATTAAGGCAAAAAATGATTTCCCCTCGGGGAGAAAGCCGGTCAGATAATGAAATTGTCTTCGACTTGGCCTGTCGCTTAGGCATGGATGATATATTTTTTAACGGCAGCGTTGAAGCGGGATGGAATTATATTCTTGAGCCTATTGGTTTGACCGTAGCGGCGTTAAGAGAAAAGCCGGAAGGAATTTCAATTCCATTAATTCAGCATGATCGGAAATACGCAAGCATCGATCCTGTAAAGAACACAGTTAAAGGTTTTGATACCGAAACAGGCATGGTTGAAATCTATTCTGAGAAATTGTTGCGACATGGTTATCCACCACTACCGATATACACTGAACCCAAAGAGAATTTAAACTCTGAGTCACATTTCCCTTATCGACTGACCTCGGTAAAAAATGGCTTCTATTGTCATAGCCAACAGAGAAGTTTAGCCAGTCTACGTAAAAAATCACCTTATCCGAAACTTGAGATAAACAGTCGATTGGCCGAAGAGAAAGGTATTAAAAATGGAAATTGGGTAGAGGTCATCACTCGCAACGGCAAGGCGCGTTTTAAAGCATCGTTAGATAATAATATTTCTTACGATACGATAATTGCCGAGTTTGGTTGGTGGCAAGCGTGCCCCGATTATGGGAAAGAGGGTTTTCCCGTCATAGGAAAAAACAGCAGCAACTATAATGCGCTCATTTCTGACGACTCTTGCGATCCTGTCAGCGGCGCTTCTCCGCTCCGTTCATTCCGCTGTGATATTAAACTCGCAGAAGATGTCAACCCGGAGAGAAGACCGTGGCAGGGCCGTAAAACGTTTCGTGTTGTAGAAACAAAACCCGAAGCCAAAGGTGTTAAAACGGTTATTTTTGAGTCAAAAGATGGAGCAATGTTGCCTGATTATGAACCTGGCCAACACATCACAGTACAAGTTTCCATACCTGGGCAGGATAATCCTGTTATCCGGGCCTATTCCTTGACAGGAGCGGCAACACTGGAGAGTAGAAAGACTTACAGTATCTCCGTAAGGCATCAGAAAGGCACAACGTCTGGCGGGGAGACTTTTGAAGGCGTCATGTCTTCATACATTAATAGGGCATTAGTCGCAGGAGCCGAGGTGAATCTGACGCCTCCGGGAGGAAACTTTATTATTCCGCTTAATGCTAAACAACCTGTTGTTATGTTGGCAGGAGGAATTGGTATTACGCCATTTATAAGTTATCTTGAATCTCTTCCAGCTAACGGTGAAAAGCCTGAACTCTTATTGCTGTATGCTAATCAAAACAGCAATACACATGCCTTTTCTAAAAAGCTAAAAGAGCTTGAATCAAAAATTAAGCAGTTGAAGGTAATCAACTGTTACAGTAATCCGCTGCCAGTGGATGTTGAGGGTATTAATTACCAACATCATGGATATATTACTGCGGATGCCGTTCCTGAAACGCTGATTAAACAGCAAGCTCGTTTTTATATGTGTGGCCCGGCTCCTATGATGAAAACTTTCGAAGAAGGTTTACTCACTCGAGGAGTTCCGCCTTTTGATATCTATAAAGAAATGTTCCGATCGCTAACTCCGGTAAAAATTAAAGATGGGAAGAGTTTTGCAGTTAAATTTGAAAAATCCGGCGTACTTCTTGAATGGTCTCCTGACAAAGGGACACTCCTTAATTTTGGCGAAAAAATGGGTATAAAGATGGCAAGTGGATGCCGGGTTGGACAGTGTGAAAGTTGTGCTGTGAAATTAAAAAGCGGAGAAGTGCAACACTTGAATGACGTAGAACCTTCAGAGCAAGGGATGTGCCTTACTTGTCAATGTATACCTATCACTGATATTTCCATTGATGCTTAGCTACCAGAACATTATCGGCCCAATTTTTATCAAATTGGGTCCAATAACAGATGATACTTCTCAGAAAAAACGGGACTTTTCATCGTAGTCAGGAATAAATGAATAAAAAAAGGAACATCGGAAAAAATAAGACCTGTTAAGTGGTCTTTTGCGTTTCTTTTCTCCACAAAGGGAGCTACTATAAGACCTATTAACAAATCTTTTGGAGTGTTTCTATGGCTAACATAATTCTGTCAGATATTAGCGCAAGTGTTAGTGAACTAAAAAAGAATCCTATGGCGACCGTAAACTCTGGAGCTGGATACCCTGTCGCAATCCTAAATCGTAACCAACCGGTGTTTTATTGTATTCCTGCGAGACTCTACGAACAGATACTTGATGCTTTAGATGATCAAGAGCTTATTCGACTGGTAAATGAGCGTAAAGAACAGGCATTGGTTGATGTAGATCTGGATAATTATCTATGACCTATAGCGTAAAATTCAGGGAAGATGCTTTTAAAGAGTGGAAAAAACTTGATAAATCAATCCAACAACAATTTGCTAAGAAGCTGAAAAAGTGTTGTGTTGAACCTCATATTCCATCCGCTAAACTTCGAGGCATGCCGAATTGCTACAAAATAAAATTACGTGCTTCTGGTTTTCGTTTGGTTTATGAGGTCATGGATAATGTGTTGATTATCGCTGTGGTAGCCGTCGGTAAACACGAACGGAGCGAAGCGTATGAACTGGCAAGTAAAAGACTAGGTAAGCAGACCACTTTATAAAAAAATTAAGTTGAATTTTCTGATAAAGGTAAATAATTCAAATATATCCAACATTTTTACAGAATAAACTTAAATAATCTGTTTGTAATCTATAAGAAACAGTTATTGTTGGCGAAAACAGGAAGCTTGAACTAAACTCAAATTTTACTTTTATGAGAGGAACTTAGCTATGTCTGAAACCTGTTTTTCTGAATCGTTAAACCTAAAATCTCATTGGATGCCATTCAGCGCCAACCGCAATTTCCAACGCGATCCACGTCTTATCGTGGCTGCCGAAGGACACTGGCTAAAGGACCATAAGGGGCGAAAAATTTATGACAGTCTGTCCGGTCTTTGGACCTGTGGCGCAGGCCATACCCGGACAGAAATTCAAAAAGCTGTCGCTGCTCAATTGAGTACCCTCGATTACTCACCAGGCTTTCAGTGCGGTCATCCCTTATCGTTTCAACTGGCAGAAAAAATTGCCAATTTAACACCTGGTGATCTCAATCACGTCTTTTTCACCAGCTCAGGTTCTGAGACTTTAGACACCTCAGTCAAAATGGCGCAAGCCTACTGGCGTGTGAAAGGCCAACCCACGAAAACCAAACTGATTGGCCGTGCACGTGGTTATCATGGCGTCAATATTGCAGGTACCAGTTTGGGCGGGATTGGCGGCAATCGCAAAATGTTCGGACAGTTGATGGACGTAGATCACTTATCCCATACGCTACAGGCCAATATGGCATTTACGCCAGGCATGGCAAAAACCGGCGGCGTGGAGTTGGCCAATGAAATGCTCAAGCTGATCGAACTGCATGATGCCTCCAATATCGCGGCAGTGATTGTCGAGCCGGTAGCCGGTTCCGCCGGTGCGATTATTCCGCCCAAAGGGTATCTACAGCGTCTGCGTGAAATTTGTGATCAACATAATATTTTGTTGATTTTTGATGAAGTTATTACTGGCTTTGGTCGCATGGGGCGCTGGACTGGTGCTGAATATTTTGGTGTGACGCCAGATATGCTTAATTTTGCCAAACAAATTACCAATGGCTCCATTCCTCTGGGAGGCGTAGTGGCAAGCAGTGAAATTTATGAAGCCTTTATGTCTCAGCCACTACCGGAACACCTTGTAGAGTTTAATCATGGTTATACCTATTCGGCACATCCGGTAGCTTGTGCCGCCGGGTTGGCAACCTTGGATCTGCTAGATAAAGACCACCTTATCCAGCGCTCTGCTGAACTTGCTCCTCATTTTGAAATGGCCCTTCATTCTCTCGCAAATTGCCCAAATGTGACTGATATCCGCAACTGTGGCTTGGTGGGGGCAATTGAATTGGCTGCCCGTGACGGTGACGCCGCTGTACGTCCTTTTGATGCCAGCATGATACTTTGGAAAGCGGGTTTTTACGTACGCTTTAGCGGTGATACGCTGCAATTCGGGCCTATGTTCAATGCTGAACGGGCTGATTTGGATCGTCTTTTTGATGCTGTTGGAGAAGTATTGCATTACATTAACTAAGGAAAGTATGTACCCATAAGATCTTCAATATTGCTAAACTCAAAGGTTTATACCCTATGGATTTCAAGATGCATCGCGGCGGCAAAGGAGTGAATCCCCGGGAGCATAGCAAACTATGTGACCGGGGTGAGCGAGTGCAGCCAACAAAGAGGCAACTTGAAAGATGACGGGTATAGAGTAAAGCCCAAAAGTACAACCACTCTTGGGCTTTTTAAATTTCAATCCTTCCTTATTATATTGGCACGCTGCCATGCGGCTTCAGAGAACAGGACCATCCCATCCCCATCGGAGTCATGTGAGAGCATGACATCGATAAAATAAATGGTTTGAGGGGTGGTTAACATGGTTTCACAATAGGTTGCGTCAAATGTTGTCCAACGCTCACGAATTACCTGTGTTGTTGCATGTACGTCAGGGATAATCTGGACATTAGAAGCAGTAAACAAAGACAAATTACGCGACGATGCAGCAAGAAAGGTCTGTTTTGTATTATTCGTCGCACTTCGCATATCGATATATGATCGAATCATCGACAGCATGCCATTGCAAAGATAAAACACAGAAATATTGATCTTCTGCCGATGAGGATTTTGCATCAATGCTCGTTCAACATGGGACTCAATGTTTGGGATTAAATCTCTGGCGCCATCACCAATAAATGCCAGAATATTCTGGGATGATGTACGAGCCAAATAAGGCAATGACATCAACGCATCCCCCATCAGTGCCCGACCATACCAACCTGAAAACCCTTTCCCTGTTTTCGGTAAATTCCGCATCGCCCCGATTCCACACTTCCCTACATCATAAACCCCGGTATAGACAAACCCCTGCTCACAAATCAGATTATGCAACTGCTTCCCTAAATGGGCATAAAAGTAATTGGGCGACATCGGCACCTGTGGCAACCAATCTATCGGGGTGGTGTTAGGGTAATTCTGAACTCGCTCCAGTTCGCGACGACGATAAGCAAGTACCTTTTCATCCACATTAAGTCGAGCAAGAACGGTTTTTAAGAACGAAAGTAAATAGCTATGTACCGCCAGATCAGTGTAAGGCGACATATGCTCTAAACGACAATTCACCTGAATAATATGACATTTATTTTTAAGTTTACTGACGGAAAATGGCGAGGATACTTCATCGACTTTACTTTTAAGAAAAAAAATACTCTGGCTTTCAGGATTAGCAAGCTGCTGCCCTTCATGTAGGTAATGAAATACTTTGCTGCTAAAGCCGTAAACCGCCAGAGTTCCAATATAATTACTAACAGGCTTTTGCTGGTAGTAATCACTGACCGCCCCCGGAGATACTATCGTATCTACTAACGCTATCCCTGCTTTTTCAGCAATCAGATAAATCAGCTCACGTTCATGATCCGTTAAATGACAACATTGCCACAGTATACGACGCTTGTCATGGTTGATCAGAGACATCACTGCATCCATAACGGACGCTTCATTATCCTCAATCTGTGGAACCAAAAGGCTCCACTGACTCGGGTGGGGTAGCTGCCCAGGTTTCAGTGTACATTCCAAAACTGATTGGGTCGCAAGAATAAACACTGGCCCGGGTTGAGCATGTAATAAATCTATTGCCTCATTTAACCGCTCAGGCAAGTTCAATTGATCATCGATATAAACGCACGGAATTCCTTTTGCCTCAATCGACTTCTTACTATCATAATCTCTATGCATCGTACCTTGAAACGGGAACCAACTATTTCTAGGACTATCTGCACAAATGATGATGCCTGGCGCATGAGCACGTTTCAGGTTGTATAGTGTGCCGCGAAACTCATCGATCATGCCGGAAGTTACCGCAATTACATAACCACGCTGATAGAACTGCCAGCCACAAAGCGCAGAAACTGCCAAGCTGTGCTCATTCGGCCCACTTTCACACAAGGTAGATGTACCATCACACAAACGAAGCATGGAATCGATAAACCCGGAGATCACCGACCCAGTATAGTAGTGGAAGTCCCAACGCTCCTGGAAGTGGTACTCCATATAATCATGAATAAACTGTGCCATTGATGATATTGTTACTTTAGAAGTCGTCGCTCTAACAAGTAATGGATTAATATAAGTGCTATCCAAATGATTCATTAGGTTTTTTAGCACCTGTATCTCCCAAACAAGCGGATCTGGCTGCCAAATATTGAGTGTCACTGAATCCATCACTTGTACCCGTGCACTACCAGGAATCATCTCTGATAAAGAGAGCAGGAAAGAATAGGGTGACAATTTCCCAGGATTCGCCTCAAACAATCGGAAAAACTGATGACTGACCCGCTCGTAATGTCCATATTGTAAAAACAGATCATCAGCAATGACCAAATCGAGTGTTCTGTCTGGATGCAGTGCGATATCAGCCAGAGCGTCATCCAGTGTTTCATAGGTCATGACATGAAAAGAAAATTGATGCTTTTTCTGATAGAAAAGTAAATATCTTCTAGCTTGCTGAAGCAAGTACGTCATAATAAGATCAACTGAAACTGTTGAATTAAGTTTACAGACTTCACCATGATCAGATTCAACAGCAATTGACAATTCCAACTTGTTAATCGCTTCTTTCACTCCTTGGCTCACGATTTGGGACTGAGAGACCACACAAATTCCGATGTAATTATGCATTTACTAACTTCTCTACAATTAATTATTAAAATGTGCTGGCTTTAATCATGCCTCAAGCCACAAGTAAAGCCTGATATAGTAAAAAGTATCCATATTTATACCCTATGGATTTCAAGATGCATCGCGGCGGCAAGGGAGCGAATCCCCGGGAGCATATGTTTTATATAAAATCGGTATATACCCTATGGATTTCAAGTTGCATCGCGACGGCAAGGGAACGAATCCCCGGGAGCAATAGATAACTCTGTGACCGGGGTGAGTGAGTGCAGCCAACAAAGAGGCAGCTTGAAAGATGACGGGTATAGCAATGTCCATTATCTTATCTCGTTCATTATTATTGATCTTGGTCCTTATTCAATATTGAGAATACAAATTTTCACTATTTTTTTAAGTTTTATGTGATCTTTGTAGGTATACCACAAACATGAAGACAGAAAGGATCAATAATAGCCTTGGCGGTGTTGTCGATGTCCTTATTAAGATCGGTTTTTTCTTGGTCGAAAGTTATAATCTTAGAACAAGCACTCAATATTATCTTTTATCTATAACTCAAGTTAATTAGAAATAATGCGAGAAATAATAATGATTCCAAATAACGAAAACGTCGTTCTTGAAGAACAAGATGTTTCCCTAATTGAAGCTGCAAAAGCGGCGATCATATCTCGATACAAACCGGATTGGCATGTTGTGGGCGCCGCACTGCGTCTGCGCTCTGGCGAAATTGTAACGGGCGTGCATCTTGAAGCAAATGTTGGTCGTATCGCAGTTTGCGCAGAAGCCATTGCGCTTGGGCGTGCTGTGACAGAATACGGCTCCGCCGACATCGATACTATAGTGGCTGTTTATCACTCTCGTGACGGGGAGATTAACATCGTGTCTCCATGTGGTATGTGTCGAGAACTGATTTCTGACTATGCGCCACAAGCAATGGCGCTTATCCAAGACGAGAAACACAACTGCGTGAAATGTCCAATCATGGACTTACTCCCGGCTAAATATCAACGGAATATCACAATAAATTACAAACCTAAATAATATAATTACGGTAATAGTACAAAAGGGTATACCGACTAGTTAAAAATGTATCCCTTTCGTATTAGATCTTCATGTTCAGAATCTTAAACCTTCGAGTTAGTTTGGTATAACAAGGAGTAGTTATGAAAATATTAAATATTATAGTTTTATCTATATCGACAGTGATAGCTTCTAACTCTTTAGCCAATGAGATTAGAGCAAGGGATTTAGGCATTCCTTTCTCTGGAGTAACGGGGAAATATAATGCGATTACCGATGTTAGTGGTGTAGAAGTTGGCTATTCAACCATAATAGAAGGCGATGGAAAGCTAGAAGTTGGAAAAGGCCCAATAAGAACAGGCGTAACAGCTATATTGCCAAGAGGAAAGAAATTTAGCCCGGTATTTTCTAGTACATTTTCTTTAAATGGAAATGGAGATATGACAGGCAATCAATGGGTCAAAGAAAGTGGTTTTCTGGAAACGCCAATATTAATAACCAACACTCATAGTGTTGGTGTTGTTAGAGACTCAACAATTAGCTGGATGTTTGATAATAATCTAACGTCACCACTAAAAGATGATTTATTTTGGTTATTACCTGTGGTTGCAGAAACGTGGGATGGAATATTGAATGATATAAACGGTATGCATGTAAAAAAAGAACATGTATATCATGCGTTGGATAGCGCTAAATCAGGGGCGATAGCAGAGGGTAATGTCGGTGGCGGAACGGGAATGAACCTTTTTAAGTTTAAGGGAGGCACAGGTACTTCATCAAGAATTCTGGATAAAAAAGATGGCGGATATACTGTTGGCGTTCTTGTTCAAGGCAACTTTGGTGATAGGGATGATTTGATTATTGCAGGGATTCCAGTTGGTAAAGAAATACAAGATCTCAAGCCGATATATCATGGCAACAAGAAAGAAATAAAGGATGCCGGTTCTATAATAGCCGTGGTGGCTACAGACGCACCATTAGCTCCTCACCAATTAGATAAAATAGCTAAACGAGTATCTCTTGGACTGGCAAAGGTAGGTGGGGTAGCCAGAAATACCAGCGGTGAGATATTTATTGCATTTTCGACCGCAAATAGTGATGCTTTCTCTAGAAAGGATGTAAAGACAATAAAAATACTGTCAAATGACCAACTAGATCCTTTGTATGAAGCCACAATAAATGCGACAGAAGAAGCAATAATTAATGCTATGATCGCCGCCAAAAAAATGGTTGGGAGAAATGGCAATACTTCGTTTTCTATTCCTAAAGATAGAGTTCAAGAGATATTAAAAAAACATAATGTCTTAGCTCAGACTCAATCTGACACTTCAATTTAAAAGAAACGAGTTACCGAGTTTGATTAAAGGTTTTAAATCTGGAATCGAAATCGGTAACTACCATCCTTCAACAACATGCTTCAACAATACGATGTAGTATTTGGAATATATCAATTCACCTGCGGTAATTGTTCAGAAGAACGGCCAATGGTAAAATTCCCTATCGCAGACTTTAACATTTATTTCAGGATTTTTCGCAATGCCGTGGACATTTTCACATCCAGCCGCCGTTTTTCCTTTGAAAAATCTTCCGGGGGGAAGGTTATTGAATTTGCCTGCGCTAATTATGGGTAGTTTATCTCCTGATTTCTTTTACTCTGTTGGATTATATGATATAGCAACCACTGCGCATCACTTACCCGGATGGTTTTATACCGCATTTCCTTTATGCCTATTGATATTTTTGATCGTACACCTATTGTCGTATCCTTTATCCATCCTTTTCCCAATATCCTTTACTCGTTATAAAAAACAGGGCTATAAGGACAGAATTATTTTTGTACTATCGTTGTTTATAGGAGCGGTAACCCATATTGTTTGGGATGCATTCACACACGATAACGGTTTTTTTGTCGAGCTAATTCCTCTATTGCAGTTCCGCGTTTTTCATTCCATTACCAACGAGCAGGGGATAAGTATATATAAAATTCTACAGCATCTCAGTTCATTATTAGGATTATTGTACCTCACCATAAAGTACTGGCGATATCAGAAAAAATTTGAACCTATTATTCAAAAAAAGAACAAAAGAAAACTCTATCATCTGATTGGCATTGGGTTTATCTCAGGTTTTTTAACATGTCCTGTAGCATTATTTTTATCCTGGGATGTATCGGGAATAAATATAAGCAGGTTTATTTTTAAGGAACTTACTCTATCTGTATCAGTCTTTTTTATTATTCTGGTATTTATTGCGTTATGGATAAGGCATTCTTCTTCGAAGGATAAATCTATTCAATAAAAATCTATTGGTATTTAAATAGATTGATTTAAACAACGTAGTCAATAAAAGAAAAAAACATAATAAAAGCAAAAACCCCGTTATTTTTAACGGGGTTTATCAGTGTTCTTAGTTAATAAAAATAAGAGACTTTCGATAGAATTTTATTTTGCTCTGCCTTCATAATAAGCAGCGTAAGCGGTACGGCCGTTATAATTACAAGATTTAACAACCCCTTTTAAATACCATTTAATCGTTTTACCACTATATTTTTGCTCAAATGTATTAGAAAATTTTTTTTGAGTATTAACAACATGTCTAGTATACATCGAACCCTTTTTATTTACATTCTGACTCGGACACTTTTCAAGTGCCAATGCACTCCCAACTCCTCCAGTTAATGTAATACCCACAGCTAATGCCCCAACTGTTAATAATTTCTTGAACATAAAACTCTCCTTAAATAGTTTCAGAATTTACATATTCAAACGTATTACTTATCAAAATCATATGTGACAATGCATGCAAAATCTAAGTCATCACATCGATGATGTTACAATTTTAAAATTCAAAAGCTGCTTATATTAGGTTGGAAACCTAACTGCCATTATCTCGTCAGTGTTCTAGAAAGCCTCTAATAAGAGGCTTTGCGGAGAGTTTTATATCTTTCTACCTTCATAGTAAGCGACATATTTTCCACAAAATGACTCATACTTAGAACTTTTAAAATACCATCTAATCCCGTTCCTATCATATACATTAGCAAAAATATTATCAGGTGAAACAAGATGGTGATAATATATCAACTCTCCATCTCTATTAAAATAATTGGATCCATCCGCAGCCGTGCTTGCACATTCACCATTAATAGGTACGTTTGCCGATGCAGTCCCAATTCCTCCGATTAATGCTGTTGCTAATGCCCCAACTGTTAATAATTTCTTGAACATAAAACTCTCCTTAAATAGTTTCAGAATTTACATATTTAAACGTATTATTTACCAAAATCATATGTGATAATACATGCAAAATCTAAATCACCACATTGATGATGTCACAATTTTAAAATTCAAAAACTGCTTATATTCTTATCTATCTTATTTGTGTTTTAAAAAGCCTCTTATTAGAGGCTTTTCGGTAGAGTTTTATTTTTCCCTGCCTTCATAATAAGCAGCGAAAACGACCCTATCCCCCTCATAACAAGCTCCATAACGCGATTTAAAATACCATTTAATCGTTTTACCATTATAATCCCGCTCAAATACATTAGCAAAATTATCATAAGGATTACGAAAATGTGTAGAATATTTCCAGCCAGAGTCATCTCTGCTTACTCTTACGTCCCGTGACGGACAATCACCAATTGCCGATGCAGTCCCAACTCCTCCGATTAATACTGTTGCTAATGCCCCAACTGTTAATAATTTCTTGAACATAAAACTCTCCTTAAATAGTTTCAGAATTTACATATTTAAACGTATTATTTACCAAAATCATATGTGATAATACATGCAAAATCTAAATCACCACGTTGATGATGTTACAATTTTAAAATTCAAAAACTGCTTTTTAAACGAGATTTATCTGAATTCCTAAAATATCTTTAACTTATTCTACCTTCATAGTAAGCCTGGAAAGCTCTTCCATTTCCATTAGGCAAATCACAAGCCCCAAGACTATGTTTAAAATACCATGTCATCAATCCGAAACTAGTAACCTCCTCAAATCTATTAGAAAAATTATTATAAGGATTAGTAAGATATCTATAATACTTACCGTTACCAATATATCCTGGTTCCTCATTATTACAAGTCACTGCCGATGCAGTCCCAATCCCTCCAATTAATGCTGTTGCTAATGCCCCAACTGTTAATAATTTCTTGAACATAAGATTCTCCTTAAATAGTTTCAGAATTTACATATTTAAACGTATTATTTACCAAAATCATATGTGATAATGCGTGATAAATATAAATCACCACATCGATGATGTTACAATTTTAAAATTCAAAAACTGCTTATATCTTTCATCCTAGATAGAATTAGGTTGGAAACCTAAATTCCATTTATCATAATAGTAGCAGAAATCAAAAAGGGCAAATCTAATATATAATGACAATTTATTTTCCTATAGTTTTCCATGAAACTATCTTTAATGTCAGTATATTTAACCCCTCTGGAATTTATGATTTACCTCACATATTTAATCTGAAAAGGTAACAATATGGTGGTGCTTTAAATAAGGGAAAGTCGGCGCTGACAATTGAAATCGTTTATATTTCACTCACTCACGCCGAATGGATTCTCTGGTAATAATGTCAACTACCCTGACTCTGGATGTTCTTAATGTGATTAACAGCAAACATTTTACTTCATTATTTTTCAGAATAATTCTGGTAAAAAATTCTTTTTATAATTATTGCCTTCAAATGCTATATCTATTAACTATAATACTTCTGAATAAGTACTCTCATCGTAATTATATTACTACCCAATAAAAACATTCATAATTCCCCAAAAACATCATTTTTATTTTCATAACAAATTCACTTTTTATATTTTCATATGAAAAGTGAATTTAATTTAAAAATTAATCTTCAAACACAACCAAACATAAGCTTCAAAAAACACCAGTGTAATCATCCAAAAAAGTAGGAGAGGAGGGTGACAACATATTATTGAGACGGAGCATCTATCCTTCTGTAATACTGCGATGCTGCCCACTTTGGAGAGTCGGGCTTTATATCCCTATTCCAATCTCCCCCGTATCCAAAATTTCGGTCACTAATACCGTCACTGCCAGCACCAAAGAAGAACGCACCATTTGTTTATATCGGTACTTTTGTAAATCAATCAATTGCTGATCAATCACATCCTCTGGCTGGTCAAAGCGCATCATCTCAGGTAAAACCCCCATACAGTGCAACATCCTGATCGGGCCAATGATTTCATCATCCGTAAATTCATAACGCTGCTGTTCTTGCTGTAACGTTTCATTTAAAGCCAGAAAAAGTTCGATGTCTTCATAGATTTCACGGGAAATAGCGCCAAGCGCATAAACCAATTTAAGTCTGACTGCCAGTTCGCCCAGCGGGCCATCTCCCAAGAGGAGCGGTTCAACAGCATATTTCACGGCATAATCATCTTTACGGAAAACTTTTAGCATCAACTGGTCAATAGCACCCGTTATCAAGTGGATCACTTCCTGAATAAATGGCTTAACCTCGGTTCGCTTGTTGAGCCGTTCGAGGAGCTGGTTTTCTGTTTTTTGTCTATTTTCCATGATGATTCTTCACTTCACGACGACGTTGTTCACTGTAGCCATGAAGTGAATTTTAACAGTTTCATTAAGTGTAGAAATTGATTACCGTGTTCACCGGATAAGTTCCCCTAAGCGCTGATATTCACTGCATATACGCTCAATAATAGGAGACTGAACATCCAGTCGGCAAATACGGAGAACGGCCTGTTGTATACCTTCGTCATTAATTATCCTGCTCATTTCTACAGCCTGCGGATCAGAATCACTCCTGAAATGCAAAGCCGCAGCAATGCCTGTAATCAGGTTATCGTTCGCCGAATGATATGTCAGAGTCCCTGATAACGGCTTAATTAACCGATCCTCTGGGCTGAGTTTACGTATCGGCTGACGCCCAACGCGTTCTACATCATCCTGTAAATAGGGGTTAGCAAAGCGGTTCAGTATCTTTTCTATATATTGCGCATGGTTATCAGGGGAAAAACTGTAACGCCTTATTAACACCCGACCACTTTCTTCCATTGCGCCTTTAACAATGATACGAATCTGAGGATCATTGATTGCTGCACAAATCGTCTTATGACCGAAGAGTTGTCCCAAATAAGCCGTGATGGCATGACCAGTATTGAGGGTAAACAGTTTACGCTCCACAAACGCCATCAGGTTATCGGTCAGTTCCATGCCGTTGATAGTCGGGATTTCTCCTTTAAATTGTGTCTGGTCAACAATCCACTCACTGAATGTTTCAACGGTGACATCCAAAGGATCATCGTTGGCAGCATCTGTTGGCGGCACAATTCTGTCTACGGCTGAATCAACAAAACCGACATGCCGTTGCACCCATTCATGATCTACCTGTGGAATAACTGCCAGTACATGCTGTTTCAACTGGCTGGTTCCGCGAACTATATTTTCACAGGCAATAATGTTCAGAGGTCGGTCATTGCCAGTTTCTTTGCGCAACATGATGCCTTTTGCCAATGTTGTGGCGATCTTCTCCAATACCTGCGGGCCAACGGCGGTTGTCACCATGTCAGCCTGTACAATGTATTCCACTGTTTTCGGATCAGTGCTATTGATGGCATTAACTTGTCGCACGCTTTCAACGCGATGTTCTTTGCCCACAATATGAACCTGATAGGACTGCTTATGGGCCAACTGGTCAACCAACGGCTGGTTAATATCAGCAAATGTCATATCTGAATTAGCATCAGCCAGAAGTTTACCGATAAAGCCTCGGCCAATATTACCGGCGCCAAAATGAATCACTTTCATGATCAACCTCTCTGCTTAAGCTGCACTTTACCTGATAAGATTTCCAGCACTTCCTGAACACTCTGCGTTTTGCTCAGGCGCTCAATCACGCCGTCTTCATCAAGCGTGCGGGTAATGTGGGCAATGACTTCAATATGCTCATTGCTACGAGCCGCAATACCTATCACCAGACAAGCGATTTCGTCAGGCTCTTCACCAAATTGCACACCGGCCGGATACTGGCAAATCACGATGCCGGTCTTAAGCACCCGGTTTTTCGCATCAATCGTGCCATGAGGAACAGCAATAGATTCCCCCAGATAGGTAGACGTTAGCTTTTCTCTTGCCAGCATCGCATCCACATAGTCCGGTTCGACATAACCACCTTCCACCATCTTGTTGCCAGCAAAACGGATCGCTTCTTCTTTGGTCTGTGCAGTCAGATTGAGGTAAATATGGTTCTCATTCAGTGTAAATAGCCGCTCCTCCTGGTTTTCTTGGCCATAATATTCATCATTGGCGGCAGCAATAGACTGGCGCACAATCCTGCCATCGTTTGCCGCATTCGGGTGCTTTTCTGCTATCAGGCGGGTAACAAGGTCGCTATATACCTGACTGTTCAGAAAATGGGTCAGTGAGATATGAATGGCGCCCGGCGCAAAGATTTTTGCCCTGTCTGTCAAATCCCGGTGCGTCACCACGATATCCACATCATCTTTCAGATCGTTTATCGCCATGTTAGTAACAGAAATGTCAGCCAATCCCGCATCATGCACTTTTTTCGCTAGTAAGCCCGCGCCCATAGCGCTTGATCCCATACCTGCGTCACAGGCAACCACAATTTTTTTCACGTAGGATAAGTTTTTATTATGGCTGTCTGTCAGAGCGGCTTCCCTCTGTTTATTCGCCAAGTTGGGCGCTTTCATATCACGTACCCGCTGAGTGGCATGGCTCAAAGTATCTTCATCACCGATACGGGTTCTCTTCAGCAAAATGGCTGATACCAGAAATGAAACCAACGTTGCACTACACACCGAAAGAACCACACCAATAAGAGAAGATTTCGGCGTCATCAGCAGTACAGCAAAGATAGAGCCAGGAGATGTCGGAGAAATCAGTCCAGCATGGAATATCCCCATGACGAAAACTCCTGTCATGCCGCCAAGGATCAAGGCAATCAGCAAACGAGGGTTCATTAATACATACGGGAAGTAGATTTCATGAATACCACCAAGGAAATGGATGACGGCCGCACCGGAAGCAGTATGTTGGGCATTCCCTCTGCCAAAGAACATGTAGGCCAGCAAAACACCTAACCCCGGCCCTGGATTCGCTTCAATTAGGAAGAAGATAGAGGCTCCGGTTTCAGTTACCTGATGAATCCCCAGGGGAGAGAAAATACCGTGGTTGATTGCATTGTTGAGGAACAGGATTTTTGCTGGTTCGACAACGATAGACGTCAGTGGCAGCAGATTATATGCGACTATCACGTTCACACCGGCAGCCAGAACTTTTGATATCTCAGCTATTAAAGGACCAATTGCCAGATAGGCAAGTATTGCAAGGAGCATCCCGATAATGCCTGATGAAAAATTATTCAGCAGCATTTCAAAACCGCTTTTAACTTTACCTTCCACCCGGCGGTCAAAATGACGGATGGCAAAACCTCCTAATGGGCCTGCGATCATAGCCCCCATAAACATAGGAATCTCTGCGCCGACAATGACCCCAATGGTTGTGATAGCGCCAACGATACCACCACGCTCGCCACCGACCAGACGGCCTCCGGTATAGCCTATTAGCAAGGGGAGTAGATAGGTGATCATGGGGCCGACAAGTTGCGCCAGCGTTTCATTCGGGAACCAACCAGTCGGGATGAATAGGGCAGAGATAAGCCCCCACGCAATAAAAGCACTGAGGTTGGGCATGACCATATTACTGAGAAAGCGCCCAAAATTCTGTACCTTTAATTTTATATTTGATGTTACCATGACAAAACCTCGTGGTACGAGAAGATAAGGTTTGGTAGACGTTATCGCCAAATAACGCCTGTTGATTGTTGAACACCTTCACTTTATCACGCCTTTTTTCAGATGCGTACCGCGGGGTTTTTTGTGATTAATATCACCAAGTTCCTCTTCTTCGCCCCTTATTTATATTGCTCAGATCACATTTTACTCATGCAGAAAAATTAAATCGCTCAAACATTAACCTAAAAACAAAAATAACGTGAACTAAATCACTTTTTATTTAGTGGGCATTTTTCTTAAATAGAGAATTAGATCACAAAATATCTTTATCCAAAACCAAAAGAGGAGGGCAATAGTATTTGCTCGTAAGGGGAGCCTCCGTATTGAATAAATTGAACCAAACAAATAGAACAACAGGTGTTTGCTCTCAAGCTATGTGGAGAAAACCTACGCAACAAAGCTCAAACTCAGCTTCCCCGATATCATGTGTTTAATAACGTGAATTCGGACTGTCCACTAGTTCCCGCAAATATTGAGCCAACTGACTGACAGTTTTCTCACCAGTAGCAGCTTCTACAGTTAAGTTTTCCAGCGTATTGCCGTTATTGCGAATGCAAATACCATTACGCCAAAGAAAGCTCATGGTCACGAGAAATGCGGTCCGCTTATTACCGTCATTAAAGATATGACCACGAGCAATCGCTACCCAGTAAGTTGCGGCGAGTTCAAAAAGGTCAGTAATGCCTTCATAGTGAACCCGATTTTGCACACGATAAATCAATGCCTGCGCTCTACCAGGATCTGCTATCCCGGCAACGCCAGGAAAACGTCGAAGTATGCGATCGTGGAAGGCAATAACTTCTTGAGCACTCACCCAAATCATCGGTCAGTCAACGCTGCTACTGTATGACCATGACGTTGCATCATGGCATCAAACTCAGCATCCAGCTTTGCATTCTGATACACCTCGAATTCCGCTTTACTGATCACTACGGCAGCGCTGCCGTCCCGACGGGTGATTTCAACAGGTTCACCATTGACTGCGGTATCCAGCACCACAGAAATATTGGCTCTGGCCTGAGTTGAGGTATAGGTTTGCATGGTTATCTCCTTAGGTAGAAGTAGGTGTACACATGCAATGTACATATAAAAAGTACATCATTCAACCTATCGTAATTATCGTAATTATCGTAATTATCGTAATTATCGTAATTATCGTAACACTAGAACAGGAAAGGGTGTCAAAAATCACCTAGTTCTATGTGAAGTTGTTCATCGTCTAAGGCTATTTAACATAATATAAATTATGCGCACCAATGTACAGATAAGACCAATCTGTCGGGAATTGTTGACACTGACCGCCAACGGGAATAGATGATAATTATAAGAGGAAAAATGAAGAAGAGTTCCAGGGAGATGTGGCTAGTAGCTCGAAAGTTCTTTTCAGTTCATCGTGATAACGCCTCGCCTGATTTTGACCAAACTGCTGTATCGTATAACGGGCAATATGAAATATGTCTTCATCAGCCAATTCGGAAAACTTATACATTTAAGTCCTTCGCTGCCATTACAAAAATATCATCCATGCTGTTTTTGCTGACGGGGGAATTCAGGCCAGCCAACACCATTTCACGAACATTCTGAATACGCTGCTCGCGAGCCTCCATCAGGCGCAAAGCATCGCGGACAACTTCGGATGTGTTGCCATAACGACCAGATTGGATCATATCACCAACGAACCCGTTGAAGTGCTCACCAAGGGTAACACTAGTTACTCGTGCCATAAAATTCGTCTCTTCATTGTATTACTGAGTAATACAATTATAGCAAGGCATAACAATGATCACCAGCGGACTATGTTTGTACACCACCCGCTAGATACGGATGATTAATTGAAGACAGCGAGTACAGCCGCAAGGCAATCCAGGTTGTTAAAGGTCGTCTCAAGTGCATCTTGTCCTGCCTGAGTGATTTTTACTCAACGGGTTTAGAAAGAGGGATCCCTTTTTCCCCCGCGTAGAAGACCACGAGAGTAGCACCCTCTTTGCCTGTGTAACCGCGATGAGTGCTGTCAACCATCTCCGGTACCACCTCTCCCGCCTTTATAAGACGTTTTTCGCCACTGGATTTTTTCTCTGCCGTTAACACCCCGTCCAGCACGTAAGCTACATTAGGTATCGGGTGCTGATGCCAGGCAAGGCTAGTATTTGGAGCAATAGTAATTTTGAGAACTGAAAGCTGAGGAGTGCCTTTAGGGTATCCCTGGTAAGACACGCCATCCCAAGACTTTTCAGTCTCAAGCAATTTTTCAACGTTAATACCAGCAGTATTGCCGCTATGGGCTTGAGTGAAAAACGGAGCAATCAGGAAAGCAAAAGATGTAAAGGCTGATAAGGTTTGAATAGATAACCGCATATGGTTTCCTTGTGCATAGTGCATAAATTTGGTAGATGACCTGTAGTGAACCATACCATGCGCACCATGATTACTTTAGAACTTTTTTAAGATACAACTTTCTCCACTGAAAACTCCGAAAACATCATTACATCACAATGTCTATTGAAACACTTAGGATTTACTTGACCAGTACAAAGGATACGAGGTATATATTTTTCATAAATTTTTTTTATATATCTGTATTTTCAGCCTCATATTCATTTATCTAGATAGATGTTCTAGCTTTTTATTAAACCAGAAAATATGAAGGGAGGAAGGATGAGCAGTGTTATCAGAGAAATAAGTGACGCTAATATTGCATATGCAGCAACTTTTGGTGATAAAAAAAACCTTGGTTTACCTGCTGTCAGACGATTTGCCATATTGACGTGTATGGATGCTAGGTTAGATCCAGCAAAATTTGCAGGTTTATCTGAAGGTGACGCTCATATTATTCGTAATGCAGGCGGCAGGGCCAGCGATGATGCCATTCGTTCACTTATTATTTCCTATAAACTTTTTGGCACAAAAGAGTGGTTTGTCATTCACCATACTAATTGTGGGATGGAACTTTTTACAGACAATATCATGGGCGATCTACTGGAAAGCAGCCTGGAAAGCGCGATAATGACGGATGAAGGATTTAAAGATGTCGGCAATGGTACAGGATCATCTGAGGGAAAATATATCAAATGGCTTACCATTAACAATCAAGTTGATAGTGTAATTGAAGATATTCATCGTATTCGTACCCACCCTCTTGTCCCCGCAAATATCTCCATATATGGGTACATATATGATGTGAGGTCAGGAAAATTAATTGAGGTTCCTGAGGCAACAAGCATTGCAGAAGGTGCTTGATTTTTCAGGAAATTTTGTAACTATTGATCTTAATTTACGATGAGCTTGCTTAAATCTACCGGCATCAATGTGGACAAGGATGTCCATGCCTCAATGAGTGTCCACTCCTGAAATAAACAACAGTTTCAGAGAACCATTTTTATGCATAATTATCGTTAACCAGACTAAAGCATTTAGGGAATATAGGTCATATTAAAGTAGCCATTCTCCCAAATTAAATTCAATTAAAAAAATATCACGGCACATTAGAACTTTGAACGTCAATTACCCTTCTCCTCCAAACAAAATATTTAGGCTCTGAGTCTTCTTCTGAATGAAGTTGTTTTTTTACGTAATCCATCAGCACTAATCCTCATCCTCCGTTGGTAAAATAGCATTGGGTAAAGCGCTAAAAGTTCCCCAATAAAAGGCAATTAAAGAGATCACTGCCACTGCCACAATATCCCAAGGGGCAGGAATAATGCCTTTACCACCAAATGTGCCTAAATAGGATAGAATGATCATGGCACTGTAAAAACCAATCAACCACAGGGCCGAGGTTATCTGTTGGCGCAAACTCACTTTGCCTGTAGGAACTTTATTTTTGAATAACAAGTAGATAAAAAACAAGATAATCTGTAATCCGAGCAACCAAGAAACCGTTTTCCAGCCAGACCAGTAAACAATGAAAGCAGAAATAATAAAAGAAAGCGGGCCAATGAGCGCAAACCATTTAACATAAAAAGGACGTTTTATCTCCCTGGCATTACGGCGTAAGGCCGAAGCGGTTACTGGCGCTAATGCGTAGCTCAGAATTAACGCCGCAGAAACAACACTGATGAGTTTTTCCCATGAAGGAAAAGGTAATGTCCAAAAAACAGCAAGAATAAACGTTAACCAAAGTGCAGGACGTGGTATTCCCGATTTTTCATCAATATGGGTAAATACATTAAATAACGTCCCACTTTTTGCCCAACCATAAACGACACGAGGAGTGGCATTCATATAAATATTCCCGGTACCGCTAGGAGAGATCACCGCATCACATACCACCAAAAAAGCGAGCCATCCCACACCGAGGATTAAGGCTATATCCCGAAATGGCAGTGAAAAATATTGCCCAATGTTATTCCAGCCACCAACGAGTAGATCAGAGGGTATCCCGCCAAGAAACGCTAACTGTAATAAAACATAAATAACCGTAGACAGTGAAATAGATAGAATGAGGGCAATCGGAATTGTTTTTTGGGGGTTTTCCACTTCACCAGCGACAGAAATAATGGGCGTTAAGCCAAGATAAGCAAAGATAATCCCACCTGCTGAAACCGCAGCTTCAACACCCGATACCCCAAAAGGAGAAAATCCGTGAACTTGCAGATTACTCGGGTTGAAATAATTAAACAGGATAATAATGACGAGCAGCGGAACGATAAACTTGAAAATACTAATAATATTGTTAGATTTCGCAAAGGTTTTCACGCTGTTGTAATTAAGATAAAAGAAAAATGCTAATAAAATAAATTGAACCAGCCAGCCTGTCAGAGTCGGATCACCAGAACCAGGCTGACTGAGAAATGGAAACCACGCCGCCGCATATTGTCGAGCAGCGACAACTTCGATGGCTATTAAGCTGGAAAATGCAATTAAGGTGATGGAACCCATTAAATACCCCATGAGTTCACCATGAGAAAACACCGGGTAACGGATAATGCCACCTGATTTAGGCAGTGCCGCCCCCAGTTCGCAATAAACAATACCAAGTAAGAGCACGGCGATACCGCCAATCACCCAAGAAAAAATTCCTGCTGGTCCCGCAATAACAGACACATGACTGGCTGCAAATAACCAGCCAGAGCCAAAAATAGCCCCTAATCCAATAAAGGTTAAATCCGTGAGTGTTAACTGCTTCTTAAATTTACCCTGCCCTGAATCGGATTTTGGCAGCGAAGAAGCTTCGTATAGCGCCATAATTATTCGCCCTTTTCTGTTTCTTATTTGATATACGTCAACGTGGGGTAACTGCGCGTTTTACAATACTTCCCGGCTCATCACCCCATTGATTAATCGAGAAATATTTAACGGATTATGGTCTTGCAGTGCAGGCGGAAGTAAGGATTTGGGATAGTTTTGGAAACATACCGGGCGTAGAAAACGCCAGATGGCCAGTGTGCCAACGGAAGTCCCTCTCACATCAGAAGTCGCTGGATAAGGCCCGCCATGAACCACGGCATCACATACTTCAACGCCTGTCGGATAGCCGTTGACAACCACCCTGCCCGCGATGCTCTGTAATCGTCGACTAAGCTCATGTGCATTTGCTAATTCATCGTATTCACCAATCAAGGTAGCGGTAAGTTGCCCCTGAAAACAGTCAATTGCGTGTAAAAGCTGATATTGGCTTTCGACTTCAATCACAATAGCAACAGGACCAAAAACCTCCTCTTGTAACAGGGCATTTTTATTCAACAACAAAGCAATATCTGCGCGATACAGCATTGCACTTGCCTGATTTTCATGATGTTCACCAACGGCTAACCGTGTCATTAAGGGTTCATCATCCAGTTGATGGATACCTTTTTGATAGTTGAGCAACGTGCCTTGGTTTAGCATTGACTGTGCCGGACGAAGCGTGATTTCCTGCGTCAAGTGAGTAATAAATTGATCAAATTCCGGTGAACGAATACCCAAGATTATTCCTGGCTTGGTACAAAACTGACCGCTACTTAATGTGAATGAATTTACCAGTTCTTGGGCAATCTGTTTTCCCCGCTGCGCTAAGGCGTTTGACAGCACAATGACCGGGTTAATACTCGACATTTCAGCAAAAACCGGAATAGGTTGTGGTCGCTGCGCAGCCATATCGAACAGTGCACGTCCACCAGCGAGTGAACCGGTAAAACCAACGGCCTGAATAATGGGGTGTTTGACGAGATCTGCCCCCACGCTATTGCCATAAATCATATTGAATACACCTGCGGGCATTTGTGTGGCGATAATAGCGCGTTCAATGGCTTCTGCGATGATTTCGGCGGTAGCCATATGGCCGCTATGTGCTTTGAAAACAACGGTACAGCCCGCAGCTAATGCTGACGCCGTGTCACCACCAGCAGTTGAAAAAGCCAAAGGGAAATTACTGGCGCCAAAAACCGCAATAGGACCTAGAGGAATATGGCACTGGCGAATATCAACTCTGGGAAGCGGTTTTCTCTCAGGTTGCGCAGTATCAATACGGGCGGCATGAATATCACCCCGGCGTAACAGCGTGGCAAACAGCCTCATTTGTCCACTCGTTCTCGACCGTTCACCTTGAAGTCGAGCGGGAGGCAGAGCCGTTTCTTCTGATACAAGGGCAATGAAATCATCACCGAGAGCATCAATTTCATCGGCAATTCTAGCTAAAAAAACAGCTCGTTCTTCTAACGATGTTTGGCTATAACGTGTAAATGCATCGGCGGCTGCTTGGGCGGCGAGTTCGACCTCATGTCGTGTAGCTTGATAAAACGCATAACCCATTGGTGAGTTATCCACCGCTCGCCGGCTGTGCAAACAGCGTTCTCCCTCTGCTTGCCTGCGACCACCAATAAACTGCCTACCTGAATGTGTTACCAACATAGTGATTCCTCCAAGGGTATCAGAAACAGTTACCGCCCAATTCAGAGACCTACATCGGGCAGTGAAGGACGATTAGCGAGGGCTTTTTCTACAATGGCGCGTACTTCTGCCAATGTCTCCCCTTCGAGTGGTAAACGCGGTGGACGGGTAATGGCACTACCACGGCCAACCATTTCTTCACACAGTTTGATGCATTGCACCAAATCAGGGCGGAAATCCAAATGCAACAGAGGCATAAACCAGCGATATAATTCCCGAGCTTCTTCATAACGTTTCTGTTTAGCCAGACGGAATAAAGTCTCTCCTTCCCGAGGAAAGGCATTCGACATACCTGAAATCCAACCTTCTGCGCCCACTGCGACTGACTCCAAAACAACGTCATCCAAACCTGCAAAAAGAATGAAGCGATCGCCTGTTTCATTGGGAATATCACTAAAAGGACGGGTATTGCCTGATGAATCTTTAAATGCAACGATATTTTCGCAATCGGCCAGAGACATCAGCATTTTCGGCGTAATATCATTTTTATACAGCAGAGGGTTGTTATATAGCATGACGGGTAAATCGGTAGAGGCAGCAATTGTACGGAAATACGCCCTATTTTCTTTCAGTGTTGGGGTATAAACCAGAGGCGGCATGATCATCACCCCATCAGCCCCTGCCTGTCGGCATTCAGAAACCATTTTGCACGCATTATCGGTTGTCAATTCTGCGATACCCGAAAGAACGGGAACTTGCCCACCAGCAACATCTACTGCGAGTTCAACGATAGCACGCTTCTCCTTTATAGACAGAGATGTGTTTTCCCCTACAGAACCATTGACGACTAAACCGGAAACTCCGTCTTTAATCAGGTTCGTCATTACCTTGTGTGTGGCGTCCAAATTAATGGAAAAATCGAGGTTAAATTGTGTCGTCACTGCCGGAAAAACACCCTGCCAATTAACCTTTCTTTTATTCATAGCTCTCCCCTTTGATCATTGATTTACTTGATATTTAAAATGCAAATTGTTTTTACCTTGTTAAAAAAATGTGATTTATTGGTTTTGATGGAATGATGGCTATTTCACTACAGAGAAGCTTGTGACTTTTCGCAGTAAACAATGACGAAATTAGCATAATAGGAATGTCAAACTTATTGGATCACGAAAGAACGGCATATATCAGGAAAACGGCAAATTATTCCAGCCCTATCGACTGACGAAAATCACTGGGAGTTAGCCCGGTTGACGCTTTAAATTGCCGAGTAAACGCGCTGTGATCTGTATAACCACATTGCAAGGCGACATCTGTGATAGGTAATTCTGTAGCCAACAATTCAGACGCTTTTTCAATTCTAATTTTGTGGATCATCTGCCGAGGCGTCAGGTGAAAGATGCGTTTACAGTAGCGTTCCAATTGAGCAACCGAGAGACGTGTTAAATGAGTTAGCTCTTCGAGACGAATTGTTCGATAGAAATGTTCACGAATATAATCATCAACGATAACCAACTTTTGGTACACAGGATGATTTTCCTTAACTTCCATCAAATCATGAGAAATTCCTGCCATACCAACAATTTGATTATGTTGATTATACAATGGCAATTTATATGTCATGCACCAGCCTGCTTTGCGTCCATGATAAAAGTGAAGCTCCAGTTGGTTTTGGATAATTACCCCTTGATGCAACACACGTAAATCCTGTTCGGTGTAACAACTGCCCATCTGAGCAGGAAAGATTTCGGAAGAGGTTTTACCGAGTAGCGAAGAGATCGACTTAAATCCACAGCGTGTGGCTAGCGTAAGGTTCGCAATTAGATAACGCGCTTTGATATCTTTGATAAAGAAAACCACACTGGGAATCGCATTTAACAACGGTGTAATTAAAGCAACCGCATTGAGAATATCTTGCAGGTTATTGGGTTTTTGATTAACGAATCCACTACAAAGCGCCGATAAAAACTCAACATTACAAACGTCATGACCATTTGTGCCAATGCCGTTTTTTTCATTGTTCTGGTATATATTCATCATCGATATCTCCAGTCTATTTACCTTGATTAAAAAGATAAATATCAGATTCGATGTATTAGCAATATTCAAAAGAGCTATTTTGTGTTCATGTGATAATTGTCACAGAAAGTTATTCCGCTTTTCTTATTTACCTATTTGATTTTATAGATCAATTTATAAATTTTTCTGGTAAAAACAGAAATAATCCTTATTAGGTTTATTTATAACTTTTCATTTCATTATCTTATTGGAATGTCTCACTGATAATTCAGTGATTCTTTCATTGTGCTGATTTCAGCATATTGCAGTATGAAATTCATCAAGCGACAAATGAAATAGTACGCCACCATTGATTAAAAATACGTTAATTGGGTGGCTTTATGGCAGATAAACATGATTATCAGATGGTTCGCGTCATTGATTCACACACCGGTGGAGAACCCACCCGTACGGTAATCGAGGGATTTCCATCTCTTGGCACCGGAACCGTTGCCAAACAGCGTCAACGCTTTGAGGCTGAATTTGATCACTGGCGCAAGGCTCTCATTCTTGAACCAAAAGGGAACGATATGTTGGTAGGCGCACTTTTATGTCCGTCTACTGTACCTGACGCCGATATGGGGGTGATCTTCTTTAATAACACGGGATATTTAGGCATGTGCGGCCACGGCACGATGGGCCTTATTGCTTCGCTCCATCATCTAGGCTGGTTGACCCCAAGCAAATATAAAATTGAGACGCCTGTTGGGATTGTCGAGGCGGTACTCCATAAGGATGGAGCAGTGTCTGTTTATAATGTCCCCTCTTATCGTTATCAGCAAAATGTCACCGTGAACGTGCCCGGTATGGGGGATGTTAATGGAGACATTGCCTGGGGAGGAAATTGGTTTTTTCTGATCGGTCAACATAATCTGTCTCTAACCCCCCACCATATCGACGAACTCACACAATACAGTTGGGCCGTTAGACAGGCGCTGGAACAAGCAGGGATCACCGGTGAAAATGGCAAATGTATCGACCATATTGAATTATTCGCTCCAGATAACCATGCTGATAGTCGCAATTTTGTGTTATGTCCGGGGAAAGTCTATGACCGTTCACCGTGTGGCACAGGAACAAGCGCTAAGTTAGCCTGTCTGGCAGCGGATGGAAAATTGCAGCCGGGTGAGATCTGGCGCCAATCCAGCATTATTGGAAGTGTTTTTGAAGCCCAATATCAGTGGGTTGGTCAGAAAATTGCCTCTGTGATCCGGGGAACAGCGCATGTCTACGGTGATAACAAGTTAATCATTGCCAAAAGCGATCCCTTTGTCTGGGGAATCAATGTATGACTCTCCCCCAAATACCGGATGTCATTATCGTTGGCGCTGGCATCATTGGAGCCGCATGTGCTTATCAGTTGGTACAAGATGGTTTGAGGATTGCTGTAATTGATGATGGTGGTAAAGGAGCAACACAGGCAGGAATGGGGCATCTAGTGTGTATGGACGACAATCCTGCTGAACTGGCATTGAGTCGTTACTCATTAGATATATGGCGAACATTCACCCCACATATGCCAGAAAATTGTGCATGGCGTAGATGCGGCACGCTTTGGCTGGCGGATGCAGAGGATGAAATGGAACTGGCTGAGGAAAAAAGCGCACGTCTTACCGCCTATGAAATCGAAAATACTCCGATGACAGCGACACAAATTCATCAGATAGAACCTATGGTAAGAAGCGGGATTGCCGGTGGTTTGTCTGTTCCTGGGGATGGGATTGTTTATGCGCCAAATGTCGTACACTGGTTTCTTGCTCGCTGTCACGAAAAAATTCAGTTTATTAAAGGGCAAGTGCATACCTTAGAGCCTCAAACCGTTGTGCTGCGTGATGGAAAAAAATATTGTGCGCCGAGAATATTGCTGGCAAATGGGTTGTGGAGTACATATCTGTTACCTGAATTACCGATCGTTCCTAAAAAAGGGCAATTGGCAATTACAGATCGTTACCCCACCAGCATCACACATCAACTGGTGGAATTAGGGTATAGCGCCAGTACACATACCTCGAATGATACGTCAATCGCTTTCAACGTTCAGGCCCGCCCCACTGGTCAGCTTCTAATCGGCTCTTCACGTCAGTTCCATAACGAACAACACACTATTGATCTCGCCCTACTCCGTTCTATGCTCCAGCGTGCACTTCATTTTTTACCTCAGCTTGGTCAGATGAATATTTTACGCTGTTGGTCCGGCTTTCGTGCTGCAACTCCAGATGGCTTGCCGCTATTGGGACAACATCCTGATTACGAATGGCTATGGCTAGCTGTAGGCCATGAAGGATTAGGTGTAACCACCGCACCGGGCAGCGCCAAAATCATCTCTGCATTGATGCTGAATAGAAAAACGGAGATTGATCCATTGCCTTACCAACCTACACGCTTGACTACCATGACTCGCCAGAGGTTGCCATGAAACTCAAAAAACCACCATTTACTGCTTTGTTTATTGATGGCGAACTGATCACGGTTCCTGCGGGGATTACTGTTGCGGCGGCGCTAGCTTATACCGGTGATGAACATTGTCGTACATCTGTATCACATCAACTGAGAGTACCTTTTTGTGGTATGGGGATCTGCCAAGAATGCCGCTTGATGATTAATGGTCGCCGTCATGTAGCATGTCAGACAGTTTGTGAGATGGGCATGAAAGTCGAGAGGATCTGAACATGGCAACATCATCTTCTTCTACGGTATTGCGCTGTGATGTACTGGTTGTTGGCGCAGGGCCAGCGGGATTGGCTGCCACACAGGCTGCGATACAAGGGCAACAATCCGTTATCCTGATTGATGACAATCCCAGAGCAGGCGGACAAATTTGGCGTCAAGGGCCGTTTCATACATTACCACCGATGGCGAAACGTTATTTATCGGTACTATCAGAAGATGCATTAATCTATTTATCGGATTGTAAAGTGGTCGCACTAGACAGCCAATGTGTGATTGTTGAAATAGCGGGTAGACACCGAATGATTCACTACCAGCACATCACTCTTTGTACCGGCGCCAAAGAAAAATTACTTCCCTTCCCTGGATGGACATTACCGGGTGTCACCGGTGCGGGCGGATTACAGGCGCTGATAAAAAGTGGTCTCCCCATGACGGGTGAACGTGTCGTTATTGCCGGCAGCGGCCCCCTGTTGCTCGCAGTTGCGGAGACAGTAAAAAAAGCAGGAGGGGACGTGGTTGGCATCATTGAACAAGCGCCTTTACACCGCCTATTTTCATTCAGCTTGCGACTACTACGCTGGCCAGACAAGTTGTATCAAGCCATCTCTCTCATGCCACTTAAAAATTATTACCAAAACAGTATGGTGTTAGGAGTAGAAACCTCGGCAGAAGGCAGATTGACAGGCGTGTATATCAGCAATAAAGGGCAAAAACGGAAATTATCCTGTACGCGTTTAGCTTGCGGTTTTGGTTTAAGACCAAATACGGAATTGGCGCAATTGCTTGGTTGTTTGCTGGATGAACAAGGAAATATTCAGGTAGATGTGTGGCAACAGACGACCACAGCTGGTGTATATGCCGCAGGAGAATGCACAGGTATTGGCGGCAGTGAGCTTGCACTTTGTGAAGGATTTATTGCCGGGTTTGCAGCGAGTGGTAAATACACACTGGCTGAAAAATGGCAGCAGAAACGAATAAAATGGCAGCATTTTGCCACAGCGGTAGCACAAGCGTTTAAATTAAACAAAGAGATCACACAGGCTCTTCCCCCCGATACCTTGATCTGCCGTTGCGAAGACGTGAGTTTAAACGAACTTGAACCATTTCAGGATTGGAACAGTGCAAAAATGGCGACGCGGTGCGGCATGGGAGCTTGTCAGGGAAAAATCTGTTCTGCCATTCTCCACGATATCAAACATTGGGGAATACCATCCCCTCGCATTCCACTATCACCTGTTAGTCTTGAAACGCTGGCAGCCGAGATATCCCTGCAAGAAGGACACACTGCAAGAGACAGGGAAGACAATTCCCACTAAAAATCACAGCTTGTTTGGTCTCCTTTGCTATGATTCACATCGAAAATCATTAAAACCTTTAATGAGTTATTTTAGAGATTTAAGGTGTGAACATTTATGCATAAGACAAATGGAACCATTTTGGATGTACCGGGTGTTAAGGTTGGGCATGCTGAAGATGAGTTGCAACAAACTGGTTGTAGCATCATTATTTTTGGCAACGGAGCTGTTTGTGGCGTTGATGTCAGAGGCTCTGCCCCGGGGACAAGGGAAACCGAGCTTTTAGATCCCATTAATACTGTTCAGAAAGCCAACGCGGTAGTACTAAGTGGAGGTAGTGCTTTTGGATTAGACTCCGCCTCTGGCGTAATGCGCTATCTTGAAGAAAGAAAACAAGGTTTTGATGTCGGTGTCACTGTCGTACCTATCGTTCCTGCCGCAATAATTTTTGATCTAAACTTTGGCGATCCGGCTGTGCGCCCTGACGCTAAAATGGGCTATCTTGCCGCGCAAAACGCTTCTGTAACCCCTTTTCCATCGGGAAATATTGGCGCAGGCGCCGGGGCCACTATAGGTAAAATGGCCGGTTTTGACAAAGCCATGAAAGGCGGCCTTGGGACCGCATCGGTTCAATTACCTGGCGGGCTGACAATTGGCGCAATGGTTGTTGTGAATGCTGTCGGGGAAATCAGAGACCCTAAAAATGGCAAAACCATTGCAGGTGCATGTGATAAAAATGGTCATCTTATCGATCTCATGCCATACATTATAAAAAATAATAAAGATAATAATTTTATTCAGGGAGCAAATACGACTATTGGCATAATTTGTTGTAACGCCAATATGAATAAAAGCCAGATGAAAAAAGTTGCCCAGATGGCTCATGATGGTTTGGCGAGAACGATATACCCTGTTCATACCATGAGTGACGGGGATACTATTTTTGCAGCGGCAACAGGTGGAGTGGACTCATCGGTAAATACGGTTGGTATTCTCGCGGCTGAGGTCATGGCTGCTGCGGTTCTAGATGCTGTAAAATCAGCTAAATCAAAATTTGGTGTTAGAGGTTATGCCGATTTAGCAGATTAAAAAAACACGGGGTTATGGTTACATTAGAAATTAGCCTGGCTCCAGTGACGCGCCAAATGCCACCGGAGCTAATGGAAGCGAACGATACCTCAATCAGTAAATTGACGTTATTATCACCAAACTGGACTAATTCATAAACTACTGCTATAAAAATTAGTGTGGCTTGATATAACTTTTTTTTATTATAAACGGTTGAGGTATAAGATATGAAATATGCAATGTTGACATTAAGGCGAGATCTAGAGTCGCTAAGTTACAAAAAAAAGGTCAATCCATTCTTGTGGGAACAAGATAAAGATGTTGTTCATGAAAATCTTTCCAATCAGTTTCCTAACAACCAAAGGCGTAAAAATTATCTTAATGATCTAACCGAGTATTGCTGGTTAGTTTATCGTAAAGCCCTTTCAGCAAGTGGACCGATGCTAATTGGTCGAGTTAGCGATGTTCAGCAGGATAGATTGCTTAAGCCACTCGGACTCGGCCGAGAAAAAAGTGAGAATTCATGGAACCCAAACGCCCAGGGGAATATTTTAATGGTAGATAAATGGACCGATGTGATAAATGATTGTTGGGTACTTGGTGGTATCCATAGACATGCAGATTTTCATCTAATGTCGGCCGAAGCCCCGTCTAATTTATGGAATCATGAACAGGGCTACCATATCGTCACCGCGAGAGAGATATTAGGTCTTCTCAATTTTGGGTATAAACGTGAAAAACATGGGAAGCAAGTGATTTATAGATGTAAAAATCCTTCTTCTGCCGACAGAGCAAGCCTTCTCCCCTATAGAATCTTAATGAAAAAAGCGATGGGACAAGGACCTTCGGGAGTGTTAGAAATTCTGTGTCATTCCAGTAATATATCTCAAAAAGGAATGATA
>NZ_JFGV01000047.1:0-43379 GCF_000612035.1 Photorhabdus aegyptia
CAGTAGCTTTCAGTCTGACGTTGTTTTATTTCAAACTGGCGATCGTTAATTTCTATCGTGCCTTGTTTTTTCAGTATTGCGGCACGGGCCACGGGCGGCAGACAATTAATATGGAATTCAAATGCCTTAGAGCCTTCACGCTTACGGACCATTTCTGTTGTTGCATTTTTCTTTAAGCGGTTAGAAATGTTAAAAGGGGCTGTTGGTAAATTCGGTAGCCCGACACACTCTTGCGCTGTAACCCAAATATCCATCAGCTTCATACTCCCTGACATTATGAATTTTGATAACGACTCGGCCAGATAACAGCCGGATCAACACCGATTGCCTGAGCAATCAATCTTTCCCCCTTGGGCCAAGGGCGAACTAGCGCATTACGCAAAGTATCTTTTGCCAGCCCTGCGGCAACAGACAACGCGCGTAAATTTGTACCGCGTTTTTCCAATGCTGCGCGAATATCTGCGCGATGCCAATCTGCTTGCTTGCTTGTCTGCATTGTGAAATCCTTATAAGTTTATCGGCGTGGATAATCACTACTGATTATCTGTGTGAGTATGAATATAGCGTATAAAAACACGCTTGTAAACATCCCGGCGTGTTTTTATACGCGGTGGTTTATTTTCAACAAACCTTTTGTTTAGCCTGTAATGGTGGGATTTATGACTGAAAAATATAATGAAGGAATAAAAAACACAGATCATGTTTTTCTTGAGAGTGTAATAACACGCTTTGGGGAGAGGTTATCCACCCTCATTAATGGAGAACCATACAAGTCATTTGCAAAAAAGTGCAATATGTCTGACAAAGCGATAAGGGACTATGTGAGTGGAAAAACATACCCAGCTTTAGATAAGATTGCTCATATAGCAAAAGTCACGGGATGCTCATTTGAATGGTTAGTGACAGGCCACGATATCAATGAACAAACAATTACTGAAACCCAAGAAATACGCACGGCTGTTACACCAGAGCAACAACAATCATGGCTATCCATATTAGGCAGAATGACCCCATCAGAAAGAGAATCGGTTATTGACAGGGTTTTCAGGCAAGGCATTAGCACACTACTAGTACCTCCCCAGGCAAGTACTCAACAACAAGAGTCGCAGTTCCCCTGGCCGGAAGACCTGCCTGCCAAACTAGGGGTATCTAACCACTCATTGGCGTTTGCTCAACTGTATGCATCTTTAACTGATGAACAACGACAGAGATTTTTGGAGTCTATCAATGACAAAGAACACGTCCCGGCAAACCACAACAAGATGAGCAGCAAAGCAGGTTAACATGGGCTAAAGTAGCCTATGTTTTAAAACGTATTTAAAGATGTTTTAAATGGCTGATAGGGCGTATCCTGGTTTTATTAAAATAAGTGGCGCAAAAGCAACAATCACAAAAATTTTCTCATTTTAGTTAGTCTGCCCGTCAGGGCAGGAATAAACTTATCACACTCACTCAACACCGCACCAGCTCTGAATTTACACCCGTGAATTCCCGTTTATTTTGACCAATTCCCTATTCTTTTTGTTTCTCATTACTTGTGGTTCAATACAACCTGGTAATGGGGACTTAAAACGCTGGCAGAGGAAAGAATGGCCATCGGCTATAAATTTCTCCACTGGTGACGGTCGATATAATGCTCCGGATGATACTTTTGGTGTTTGCTACATGGCAGACAAGGCCGTTTCAGCGCTTGCTGAAAGTTTTGGGCGCCTGGTACATAAAGATGGGCGGAAATTCGTTGAGGAGTCTGTTATTGAAAACTCACGAATGTGTCTGATTCGCCCACTCCGGCTACTCGTTTTTGTCGATGTGGGGAAACTTCTGGGAATGCTGCACATTACGTTAGACGTCTCAGTCGGAGATGACTACACGGTGACACAGAGAGTAATTGCGTGCCTCTACAAGCTCGCCAGAGATAAGTTTGACGGTGTTTGTTACTTATCGAGGCATTTTCCTTCCACTGATTTCTGCTATGCAGTCTGGGAATCGGATGAAGAAAAGTTTGAAGATGTAGGAATGAAGAATCTCGCGGAATACCACGATTCAGAATACATGCCATCGAACTGGAAATACTCCAGCATCACGGCTGAAGAACTGCTCGAAGACGTGCTTCGATTCAAGGTTGTCTCGCTTTAAGTTTGTACTAGGCGTGTCCTTTTCGAAAGGACACGCTTTTAACTGGCGATTTGTTCGCCCATCTGTTTCGCTGCACGAAGCATTTTTGAAACATCATCAATGCTGCTATCTTCTTTCATGATCTCGATAGGGGTTTTCCCTTTACCGTTCTTGTCGCTCAAGGGGGTAGTCAAAAACGATATTCTGGAAATAGGCCCGATATCATTGCTCATTGCTTTCATGACGTCTTCAAAGTGAGGTAACAGTCCCCCCTCTTTGAATTGAAAGAGTGGGAAGACATGATCACTATTCTTCTTGAAAGCGAGCAGCTTATTTCCCTTCACTCGCAAATTAACGGCCTGACGTGTGATACCGAGAATATCAGCAACATCCACTGCTTTAATCACGCCGCCCATGCGCTCAATTTCCTTATAAAAATTGGACAGGTTCTCAGCGCGACGCTTTAGTTTGCGGAGTTCGCGATCGGGAGTCCTGGCACTCTTTTCAAGTACGGTTGAGTACAGCAGCCCAAAAAGTTCGCTATCCGGAAGAACAAGAGCATTGCTGGCCTTCGCCTTTTCAGCAAACTCAGGCATCAATGAGCCGAATATTATGTCAAAGCGTTTTTGCAGTAACACCTGTAGCTCATTCAAATTACGTTGTTTGGTTGTGGTGTTCATAAAACCTCCTATTTCTTGACCATTATTTTATTATTTCACCTAGAATTGGTCAAGTAACATGGTGCAAATCAAAGGTGATTTGCAATCAGATAAAGCTATCAACTTTTACATATGGGCGGATAGAGATCGTGCGAATAAAGAGATTGCGCCACGGATGGCGCATATAGATGTTTAGCTTGATATTATACTATTTTGTCATACAATCTTTGTATGATATTTATACTACGGTGAAAAAGGCATATTATGCGGAAGACAACATATAGCGTTGCAAAGGGAAATCTTGCTTCGATAATGGATCAAGTTGTTCAGGATTGTACACCAATATTGATTACCAGACAAAACGGTGGTGATTGCGTCATTATTTCAAATGCAGAATATGCAAGCCTTGAAGAAACTGCTTATTTACTACGTTCATCCGCTACCATTCACCGATGAAGAGAAAAAATACACCAACGCCACATGACGCTGTTTTTAAACAGTTTTTAAGTCATATTGATACTGCCAGAGACTTTTTGGAGATACATTTGCCTGCGACATTACGGGCAGTTTGTGATCTGGATACACTGCGGTTGGAATCAGGGTCGTTTATTGAAGACAATCTGCGGGCGCATTATTCCGACATTTTGTATTCATTGAAAACGGCGCAGGGTGACGGTTATGTGTATTGTGTGATTGAGCACCAAAGTTCCCCGGACAAAATGATAGCATTTCGATTAATGCGTTACGGTATTTCAGCCATGCAAAGGCATCTGGAGCAGGGACATGAAAAATTGCCGCTGGTCATTCCGGTGTTGTTCTATCACGGTAAAATACAGCCGTATCCCTGGAGTACCAATTGGCTCGACTGTTTCGATGATCCGGCCTTGGCGGAGGAAATCTATTCCAATAAATTCCCGCTGGTAGATGTGACGGTAATCCCGGATGATGAAATCTTGACGCACAAACGGGTCGCGCTACTGGAAATGGTGCAAAAGCATATCCGGCAGCGAGATATGGCAGAGCTGCTGCAAGAGTTGGTTATACTGCTGACGTATGATTACTATACGGATGAACAGCTAAAAAGCGTGTTAAACTACTTATTACAGGTGGGAGATACCGCCGATCCAGAGGGTTTTATTCGGCGACTGGCAGAACAGTCCCCGAGGTATGAGGAGGTACTGATGACAATAGCACAAAGATTGGAACATAAAGCACGTCAAGAAGGGCGTCAGGAAGGACGTCAAGAAGGACGTCAAGAAGCAACGTTAAAAATTGCTCATGCATTGCTGAACAGCGGAATCGATCGTGAAACAGTGATGAAAACCACCGGTCTGAGCCAGAGTGAGCTTGAATAAATGTCCGACAAAATTACTGTATTTCTTCCAAATACTACTATTTATTTTACGGTAGTCATATGAGTAGGAAAAAAAGCGCCACGGAGGGCGCAATTATTATTCGAAACCAAGTATTTTTAGTTTATGTCAGAGGCCAATTCAAGAACACCACGCTATCATTGTAATGACTATTGGTACCGTTTTCAGCGCTGATAATAGCTGTTCCCGGGTTTCCATCAAATATATTATCGAGATAACGAAGCTTGCATGGTTTGCCATCCCCTTCAATCTCAATACAGATTTTGCCTGTACCTGATGTGTAGGCTTTAGTCGCCATGAGATTATTTTGTCCTTTACTGGTACTGGTTAATGTATCTACCAGAAGATCGTCAATATATACTTTTACAGTTTGCGGAATATTTGTATTAGTGTAGGCTATCAAGCCGAATCGAATACTGTGAGGTAACTGGAAGCAATATTTACCCGTATCATTAGTACCACATGTTCCATTACAGACTTTACTATTGCCTCCACTACTGTCTCGGTGACTGCCTAATAAATCAGTATCGACCGATACTGCCGCTTGAATATTTTTGAAGGTTAACCCTCTCCAACCCTCATTATCGCTGGAGATGATGATTGGCCCGGCATCAAGTGCATTCAATTTTTGGTCGAACCGAATAAAAGAATCATTTTTGAAAAAATAAATAAAATTTCCATCAATAGTTGGCCATAAAATAGCAGCATCAAGGTTGGTACTAAATTTTTCATATTCCTCTGTCATTCCCCACCGTTCTGAAATAGTATTCGTCTTAATTGTGTGTGAATCGATGGTGTAATCTACACAATATTTTCCTTTGAAAAAAATATAAAAAACCATTTAAATTAATAATATCGTCAATATATCTTTGGAACTCGGCAAGTAGGTTGGGCCAATCTTTACTGATGGGTTGGGGGTAGCCAATGTATATATTTAAACATTGATTATTAAATTTAATGTTTTCTTCATTTAGGAAGAAATAACTTGATATATTCATTGCTATGTATCCTTTGTAGCTAGAAAATAAGAGGTAATTTAAATCTTTTTAGTGCAACGGAATTAAAGTTTCATAATAAAAGCCAGTAAATAATAAGGCGGAATGATATCAACACTATGATTATGGGAAGGGGATGATGCCGTTGCTGGATGATTATGTCCTTGCCCTCCTCCTGTGTTTGATGTATTGGCATAGCAATTAAGTCCGGATGAAGGTTTCATCCATATTGAGCTATCTGGTATATCATTTATTTGGCATTCGGTTTGGGTAGCACTAACAGCATCATATTTATTTCCAAAGCAAGAATAATAAGGCATACCTCCAATATGTTTATGACTGGGTATTTGTGATTCTGTTAATATTGTATTTTCCACAGTAACATTTACCGAAACCACAGTTAATGTTGTATCTATGGAAAAGTTTTTTCCATTCCCTCTCCCACTGGCTTTATTACTGCTTTTCCCTGTCTCAGAAATAGTTTCACCACACATGACAAAACGACTTCTTAAATCTGGGGTTCCATTATTGCCATCACAAAAAGCCCAGCCCGTAGGGGCATCTCTACCGGAGAACATCATAATCATTCCTTTTGGCAATACATTATTGGGATCAATACTGATGCCGCTACTGTCTACCTTAATACCATTACCCACTTTAATTTTTACACCTAATCCATCTTTATCTGCTTTTAAGCCGCCGTCAGGGTTAATTTTTATTGCTTGTGTATAGTCATCACCTGGTTTTAGCGCTGAATTTGGCTTATCAGTTTGACAGGGCGTTTTACCAACTTCATGGTGATCCATAGTATTGGTATTCTCTGTATTGGATTCTGAAGTGGACCGGTTATATTTTTTCTCCATCTTTATCACCTTGTATATAATGTTGGGTTGTTTTATTTAACAATGAAATTGATGATTTTTCCTTTGTTTACTATTTGTATTTAAAATATAAAAACGTTTATTGCTTTGTTTTCATTAGTTTTTATTGAAGGATATATCTACCGCAATAACATGATTTATAGATGTTATTATTTATATTTGAAAATTTAATTCAATGGTTATTTAAATAAGTTTACATGAAAAAACAATTATTGGAGGTGGATTTTTAGATTCAACATCAATTGATAACAGGGATTGTTAGTTGATGCTGATTTCTTTGGTTGTTCAATTTTAAGTATGATAAGTCGGTGGTAATGAATAGGGTTATTTTTATTGCTTGGGATAAGTGGATTGGTTTTATTTTCAATGCTGGCCTTTTGCGACACCCTCTTCAGGGTGAGGAGGATGTCAAAGCAGAGTTCTGCTTCATTACGAAGAGCGAAGGTGGATTACAGGTAAGCTCAGTATGAAAAATAGAGCTTACAGTAATCCAATAATCATTTATGGTTTAATAACTTGATCTTCAATATTAAATTTGAATAATGCATCCTCGTTTAAAGTTCTTGGTAGTAGCATTTTAACAATAGGCAAAAACTTACCTGTTGCGTTTTTATAATCACGCTGATCTTTTTGTGCATCAGCTAAACCTGAATTTTCTGAATAAAAAAGGGCTTCAATAGGTAATTTATTAGGCTCATTTTCTTCCCAGATTGAAATTCTGATTTCATTCTGTTTTGGTGGAGTATTAGGAGTACGTGGAAGTTTTTTGATACTTTCTAACATTTGATAGAAAGCTATAGCTGGATTATTCACATCTTGAGTAACATTAAATCCACATTGAAAAATATCTTGAGAGTTTACTTTCCTATAATTTTTTATCCAATCATCGGAATTCATCACATTTTGTTCTTGGCAAGATTTACCTTTACCTTTCGCCTTAGTGATATTTTCACCACAACCTTGATTCGCTCTCTCATTTGTATAGCCATCAATAGGAAATGCACACAATACAGAAAAATCGACTCTATCTTTAGGCGCTATATGTTCAGGGAAAACAATAAATCCATTTCTATATCCATAAGCTAAACGTTTAAACTTAGCGTCTTTCCTTAAATATGAAAAAGAAACGCCACCACTTTTTATAGATGATGGGCTAGGTTGCCAAAATCTATAATCATCTGAATGTTTAGTGCCACGCAATATAACTCCAGAGCAAAGAAAAGCAGGTGATTGAGCATCACCACAATCTTTGACGGTATTATTATATTGTTGGGTCAATATATTAGCAATATCATTTTGTACATCGATTTTATTTTCTGTTTGCGTGAAAGCAAAAGTATTTTCTGAAAAAAAGACAATACTAAGGAGCAAACCTATGGCAGGCTTTTTCATAAAATCCTCACTTAATTTAAAGTGCGTTAATTGAAATTAAATTGTTCCCCATTTACTTCCTAGTAGAGTTTTTCATTGTTTTGCTTATATCACAACTATCAGATTTGATAGTTGTTCTAGTCAATTATTGGACTAATCTTAGTATTAACGTTTTGAAATATTTAACAATACCCAGGTTAAATTATGATTGACTTATATGAATTTTATTCGGATTGTGTTGTTGAGGAGTTTAATGATCTCCATTTTGTTATTAAAACCATTCAATCTATTACTGATATAGAATGGTATTCTCTCTTTTACTCTTCAACTAAAAGTAATATTAAAGAATCAAATTTCATCACCAATAATGATCAATTAGCCTTAAACTATCAGAAAGATAAATATATCAATAACAATCCAATTTTTGAATATTGCATAAAAAACACTATCCCTTTCATATGGGATTGCAATAAACTAGAAAAAAGATCACTTTTTTCCCATGAAATTAAAGATTATGGAATAAATCATGGCATATCTTTTCCTATGCATGGTATTAATCATGAGTTTGGAATTTTAACTTTATCTTTTTATTGCAAAGAAGATGATTATATAAGGACAATAAATAAAAATTTCAATCAATTAATAGCATTAAGAGACATAATACTACACTATTTAATTATTTTAAAAAACAAAAAAAACAACATTAAATTAAGTAAAAGAGAAAAAGAAGTTTGCTCTTGGTATTTAATTGGAAAAACAACATGGGAGATATCACGCATACTTAATTGCTCAGAAGCAAATATTAATTTTCACTTTAAAAAAATTAGAGAAAAATTTAATGTTAACTCTAGAGGTGCAGCCATAATAAAAGCCATTGAAAATGGTCAAATAGAATTATGAAGCCTTGTTTTGCTATCAATTTTGATAGTTGTGATATAAGCAAAACAGTGAAAAACTTCATTAGGAAGTGAATGGAGAACAATTTAATTTCAATTAACGCACTTTAAATTAAGTGAGGATTTTATGAAAAAGCCTGCCATAGGTTTGTTCCTTAGTATTGTCTTTTTTTCAGCAAATACTTTTGCCTTCACGCAAACGGGAAATGAAACCGATGTACAAAATGATATTGCTAATATATTGACCCAACAATATAATAATACCGCTAAAGACTGTGGCGATGCTCAATCACCCGCTTTTCTTTGCTCTGGAGTTTTGATGAGAGGGACTCGGCCTGGATTTAATTTTTGGAAGTTAAATCCATCTTCTATAAAAAATAATGGAGTTTCTTTTTCATATTTAAGAAAAGATGCTAAATTTGGCAATACATTTGCTAGCGTTAATGGTTTTATTCTTTTTCCTGAACAGATGGCCCCTGAGGATAAGGTTAAAGTTCCTGTATTATGCTCCTATGTTATTGATGCGAATACTTGGGGGCGTCAGGGAAATTATTGTGGCGCACCGCCTAAACCTTCAGATGGAAAATCATGCCAAGATTTTGGTGTTTTCACCGCTCATCAATTAAATAAAGCTATTGTAAGAAAATCTGCATGGGGAGTCTGTGCATTTGATGTTAGACCGACGGCTAAAGATCCAGCAGATGCTTTTTATCAAACATTACTTGCAATGCCTTATCATGGTAATGGTTTAAATTATAATGAGATAGTCGTTCAACCTTGGGATGAGAATAAGCCACAAACATTACCTATTGAAGCTCTTTTTTATTCAAACAGTGCAGGTTTAATTAATGCACAAAAAGATCAACGTGATTATAAAGATGCAACAGGTAAATTTTTACCTATTGTTAAAATCGAATTACCTAAAGGTACAAATGTAAAACAGGCAACAGATGCTGTATTTACATTTAACCCTAAAGATCAAGTTGTGAGTCAGTAATATAATATTGTAGTGGCGGATTCAACTAATAAGTGAAATTTTTCAAAAAGATTACCAGTTGTTATAATAACCTGAGCTTTTCTTAAGAAGGGAACTAAAGCGCCTGAGGCACGATAAAAGTTTTTGTTAAAGAAAACAAAATCGTGGAGTTCCTCAGGTGTATTAGCTCAGACCTGATCTATAAAGTGAAAGTGATCGATTGGTTATTCTTTCTTGCCGGTATTATTATTAATGAGATTTCCGATTAAATCTGGCCATTCCCGGTTTTTGTGGATTGGAAACGAATCCGGGATTTCCAGCACCCGGTTTCCAGCTTGCTTTCATTTTTGCGCCAATACTATTATAAAACTGATTCAGTTCATCGATATTATTGGCAATGGTCCATTGCCCTTTACTGACAATAGCAACCGGAAATTCCCCTGGTTCAGCAACGGCTTTAACAATTCCCCCATGTCTCCTTATCTCTTCTTTTTCTTTATCCATCGCAAAAGCAGGATAGCTTACTTGAGGACCATGCCTGATAACATTATGTTCTGTATCTTCAAATGGTCGGTTTGAATCAGATTTAGCAATATATTCGTTAATGCGATCGATGATTTTCTTTTCTTCTGATGAATTGGATGGTACTGAATGTGGTTGTGTTGCGAAGCTAATCATGTCATGCATATCATAATCACCGGTGAAAGGCAGCGCGGCCCAGTTCTTTTTTTCTTTCAAAGGCGCCAGACTTGCTTCGAGATTGTTTAAATCTATGGGATAAATTTTCCCATTGACCTGTTCATCTGATAGACCGTGACCGCTGCTCATATAAATACCTTCGAGACGTCCCGTTTCTTTATTCCAGTGACCGACATAACCTTCAATACCCGCCTCCTGTACTTGCTTTATGACATTTGAAGCTTCATCTTTGGGATAAGCTTTGTTAATTGAACCGGGTTTAATGGTTTTTTCCAGAATATCATGTCCCTTGGCCGCAGCGCCTTTACCCAAGGCTCTGAGTGTTGGTTCGCCCGCTGCCCGAAAACTGACAGCAAAATTACCGAGTCTGGACGCTTTTTCAATTGCCTCCATATGGCCTTCCCAGATAAATTGCCTCTTAACTTCTTGGCGAACGGAGGAGTCATTAGTCAGATTATTTGAAAGTGAAAGGTGTCCATCAGAGGGAATTGATAATGGAGATGTTCTACGGCTATTTTTACTATTCTGTGTGGGTATTCTCTGAGAATTAGAATATTTTGGCATATTTATAAATCCTTGGTCATTAGTTTGATCTATTAATCTGTATAATTTTATCTTTATTAATGATTTTATATTGATATTAAACTGTCGGAATTTTCTTTAGCGATAAGAATACCTGTTCCATTTACTTTAACTACGGTTTTTTGGCTATTTACCCATGTAGAAAGAATATCTTTTATTTTAGGTAAATAGATTGAACGGGTAATGCCCGAGACTTCAAGAATAACACTTTCATTTTCCTGATTATCATTATTATCTGTTGTAGGTTCGGTTATTATATTCACTTTAGCCAAGGAAAGGCGAATATCTTCTGTACCGCCTAAATCGGCACATAATTTATCTGCCAGAGCCTGATTTATTTGTGAATTATCCAGACTGGGTTTTTGAACCACCGAAGTGGATATTTGGCTAATTGGTGTCATATTGTCTTTAATATCTTGCAGTCTCATTGGTACAGTAATGGAATAGAGCAATGAGAGGCGAGGGCGATTACCCAGAGCTTGCCAAAAATTACCTAAGCTATTTAAATTTTCCTGTTGGGGAATAACCCGAGTATAAGCACCGGGAATGCCGGTTAATTGGCGGTTGTTGATTAATGCATTTAAAATTCGCGTCATCACTTGCGCAGCTTGATTATTGGGTTGGCTGTCTGGGTTGGAGCTGTCACTAGAGGGCTTGCTGGCATCCCAGTAGGTGATTAAATAGTTACAATTGATATTGACCCATCCCGGTAATAATGTGTTAGTTATCGGGTTATAACGTCTTGATTCAGCGGATCGTAATTGTAGATCTTCATGTATTTCATAAAGAAATACACTGACTGTCGGTTCTGATTGAATAGAGTTAATTTCAGGTAGATCAAATCGAATATCAATTTTTTGACCGGAAATGTCTAAATATTGAGATAAAATAGTATTTAATGCTTGATTAATCTCGATAATCGCATTGTCAGAAGCAATGATGGTTGTCATGGTTGTTCCTATTCTATTAAATATTTAAAATGCTAATCGGCCAGTTTTATTTAATTCAAGTATCACGGCGCGATCGATATGTTTATTTTCGATTTGTTCACTGTTATCATTTGCTGATAATATTGATGACAATAAAGCAATATTCCTGATATTAGCACCAGTTAAATCAGCCCGTTTAGCCAGAAGGGAAAAATCAATTTCATTGGATAATAGCAATTGTTCCGGCCAAATGACTTGCCACATTTTTTTACGTAACTCTTCATCTGGATAAGTAAAACGGGTAATAAAGGTAAAGCGGCGATTAAACGCGCTATCTAAATGACTGCGATTATTGGTGGCTAAAATCACTAATCCCGGATAATTTTCCAATCGTTGTAATAAGTAAGATACTTCGATATTCGCGTGCCTGTCTTGAGCATCTTTGGTCTCGCTGCGTTTGCCAAATAGGGCATCGGCTTCATCGAAAAACAGCACCCCAGAATCCGCTTCGGCCAGATCGAAAATACGAGAAATATTTTTTTCCGTTTCACCGATATATTTATTCACTACGGTGGAGAGATCAACTTTAATCAGATCAACCCCAAGATAACCCGCAATCACCTCGGCAGCCATTGTTTTGCCGGTACCCGATTCACCGTAAAATAGGGCGCTAATACCGGTACCGTAATTGATTTTTTCCTGAAAACCGGCGCCCAGAATTTGGTCACGGTAATTAATTGCTGAGATAATTTCTTTTAATTGTTGTGCTAATGTGTCTGAAACCACTAAATCGTCAAAACTGCGCTTTGGAGTAATTCGTTGAGCCAGTTTGCCGAAATTCTGTTGGGCGCGAAAACTTAATGCTTGACGCAGATCAGTTTCTTCCAGTTGGCCTTCTGGTTGCCGGATCATTTTATATTGATAAGCTTCTTCAAGAATCAGCGGTAATGTTTCCGCAGTAAAAGAGAAGCGCTGACATAGCCGAGTAATATTAATTTTTTGGGCGATATTTTCCGGTAAGCTTGTTTTTAGTAAAGTTTCTTTATCGGTCAGTGTCGCAATGGGCATATTAATTTGCACCATTGGCAGATGCTTAATCCAGACTAATGCATCTCCCGGTTCTACCAGATAAACCACGCGTAATTTCGGCTGATTTAGCAAAATAGATAAATTGTGGTGTAATATTTTCTTTGCCTCTGTAAGCAAAGAAAAATTGCGAATTAATAAACAGGCGTTATGTAGCCGGGTTTCTCGTATTGCGTCTGCGAGCAGGCCGGATATTATGGTTATGTTTTCTTCATCGGGCAGGAGGGCTAAATCAACAGTTAAGGTATTAATGCCATGAGATGCCATAATATTACTGACTGCTAATTCTCTGGCGCTGCCTTCTTTTCCCCGGAGTATCACCAGTGGTCGTATTTCATCAGTTTTATTCAATAATATCTTTTCCAGTGAATGATAAAGGGGCAGAGGATACCCATTATATGAAACAGGTGTTTGCCAATTAGCACAGGTTATCAAGGGAGATAAAAGTGTTCGTTGTCCCGATAAAAAATGCCAGATCGCGTTGTGGGTTAAAAATTGCGTTTGTAACCAGATAGATTCTTCGTGATTATTGAGTCGTAATAATTGGTTACTGATTAACGGTGCTTGCGGTAGAAAGCTGTTTTGCAGTAATTGCCGATCACTTTGGTGTTGGCTAAATAATTCAATGGCTAAAGTAAAACTGGGCCACTGTTTTTTACTGCTACCATTTAGAACGGCAAATAACGCATGATAACGACTATCGAAATGGGGTAATAAACCTAATAATAAAACATCACGCTCAAATTCAGTCAGTTCAAAACGTTCGACCAATAATGATAATGCATCAAGGGCAGGGTTTGCCTCGATTTCTGGATCGCGAATAGGATTATTTACTTCAATTAACCAATGAGGAACTCCTTGCGGTGATATTAAACATTGCTCGACTTCATCTTCGGTCAGTAGAAAACTTTCCGGTAATGAGTCGTATTGGTCTCCCTTTTGGTAATAATAGTGCTGTAATAGCAGATCAATACGTTCTAAATGGGGATAAATCCAGCGTAATTCAGCTATGCTACAGGGGATATTTGTTAGTAGGTAGTCCATATAAACCTTCTAAATATTTTTCCAGTCAATCTTTAAAGGGCGATCCAGCCAGGGAAGCTTGGCGATATTTAATGGCCACGGCCAATCGGTTAATAACATATCAAACGGCTGATGCTCTACTGTGATGTTGATTTCTTGATCGCTGATCAGTAATTCACCCGGTCGTTGTAAAAACAGTTGGCGAGCGTCATTACGGGTTAATTTTTTCCAGCCGGGAAGTTGGCTAATAATGACATCTAGCCATTGATCTATGATCAACTGTTTTTCTGGTTCAACAGGCGCTAATTCAATAGGTTCGTTAACCATTAATCCGCACAGAACGTTATTCAATATATTTAGTTCTGTCTGTATTTCTTCGTTTCCCCAAATCAAATAGTTGAGGAAATTAATTGCGCTAAATGGGGCTTGACGATGAATAAATTTTTGCTCTTCAAGTAAGCCAAATTGATTAAATAGTGCGGGTAGCATCGGCCATAAAACTAATATCCCAGCATTATTTACCTGATATGGAAGAGTTTGTTTAGGTAATAAAGCGTATTTAGAATGTGTTTTATTGATATTCTGTAGTTGGTTAGCGTTATTTCCTGTAATATGTCGGTTATTCGATATTGGTGATATTCTTTGGTTTTCGGATATTATTTCCTGATTTGTTGAATATTCATATCTATAAACATTTTTAATATCAACGTGAGTAGAGGTTAATTTCTTGCTGGATTTATTTCTATCTGTATGGCCTGAAATAAAATGTTTTGGAGTATATTGATCTTCCTTAACATTGATGTTGTCATGATTGGTAGCAATTGATTTTTTATCGAGTATATCTTTATGCATATGATTTGAAATAAAATACTCAGGTAAATATTGTTCTTCCTGAGTATTAATGTTGTCATGATCAGTAATAATTAGTTTTTCACCTACTCTATCTTTATCTGTATGATTTGAAATAAAATGTTCAAGTAAATATTGCTCTTCCTGAGTATTAATGCTGTCATGATTAGTAATAACTGATTTTTTACCGAGTCTATCTTTATCCTTATAATTTGAAATAGAATGCTCAGGTAAATATTGATTTTCCTGAGGATTAATATTTTTATGATTGGTAATAATTGACTTTTTGCCGAGTATACCTTTATCCGTATAATTTGAAATAAAATACTCAGGTAAATATTGTTCTTCCTGAGTATTAATGTTGTCATGATCAGTAATAATTGATTTTTTACCGAATGTATCTTTATTCGTAGGGTTTGGAATAAAATGCTCAGATAAATATTGATATTCTTTATCGGATAGATATTTTTTACTGAGTTTTGCAATGGTAATAGTTTGCCAGATCTGTTTTAACCAACTATTTAATGGAGTATTGTAAGTGATAATTTGGCGAAATAACGTAATAATAGATGTTGCATTAAGTATACCACTATCTAATTCAGTGGTGATATATAATAGCACTTTGGCATCCAGTTTAGGTATCTCCTGTGTATGATTTATCTGTATATATTGCAATGCATTGAGTATCAGTTGTCCGGGGGAGACAGGCTCCCCCAAATATTGTGATCTGTTTATCCTTACGGATAGTCTGTGGTTAATAGCGCTTAATAAAGTGGATTGCTTAAGCGCTATTAACCGTTGTAGACTTGGTTCAGATAAACAGCTTTTTGCTAAAAACAAAGCCCATTTATCTTCTATTCCAACTAATTGATAAACCAATTGATAAACCAATTGCTGGATATTGATGTCAATATTTTGATGATAAGTTTTAATCTCTATTGAATTGAATGCGGAATTTTTTTGATTTAAGTAATGAATGAAGTCTTCAATATTAATTGAATTATTATCGTATAATAAATAAGGTTTGTTGGTTATTTTTTGCGATTTTGATTGTATTAGGAATGTTTTTTTCTCCTGATTATTCATTTGATATTGGCTTAATGCTTTATTTAGCGCAGTGTTAAGCCGTACAGGGAACAGTGAATTAAAGTTATGTAAACTTATTTCGCCAAGGTCCAGAGTTAATGTTTCTAAATAGATATCCTGATTAATGGGATATTGAGTAAAGAATGTATTAAATAACTTATTGATATCAGCCTGATTAAGCAGGGAGCCATGCAATACTTTTTTAGCCGCCTGTTGATTATTAGCTTCAATAGTAATGGTAATCCGGTTTAATAGATTTGGCTCCGAAATCATATCAATATATCCTTGGTAATTAGAAAATAATAGATAATTTAAAGCTGTATTTATGGAAGGAATTAAATTTTCATAATAAATGCCAGAATATAATAAGGAGGACTCACACTTACTGTATGCTGATGAGCTGTTTCATTAACTGACGTTTGGTGATTGTGTGCTTTTCCGCCACCTATTTCGTTTGTTTTATGTAAGCTATAATCTTCGTTCGAGTCGTGAATAATTTGATTATTTAGATTATATCTATTTAACTGATTAGCCTTTTGGGTAACAAGTCCATACTCTGCTGCTTGTGTTATTTGCATTCTCATCCCTTCGATATGACTATGTGATGGTATTTGATCTATAGTTAATGTTGTATCTTGCACACTAACACTTAGATTAGTTTTATCCGCAGTGGTTTGGGCATTAAATGCTTTATTCTTATTATCTCCAGTAATGCGTTTATCGTTTGTATTACCTGCATCACTTAGTTGCCAAGCGCCTGAAACAAATCTATCGCGTAAATCTGGAGTACCGTTAGTACCATCACAAAATGCCCAACCTTGCGGTACTACAGAGCCAGAAAACATCACGATCATTCCTCTGGGGAGTACTTTGTCAGGATCAATACTGACACCTTTATCATCAACCTTAATACCGTTACCGGCTTTAACACGAAATCTATAGCTTGGAGGATCACATTGCAGTCCATCGCCGAAATAAATACCCACTCCTTTTTCTTCCGTTACCATAATACCAGTAGTAGTATCCGGAGTTACATGTATACCCTTCCAATCAACGTGAATGCCAGAGGCACCCTTAGCATTTAATCCATCACCTTCTTCTACTCCCCAACCAAGTTTTACTGATATCCCTGTAGGTTCGACTTTAATTGTGCTATTTGAGGTTTTTACAGCGACGCCATTACTATCAACGTTAATACCGTTACTTGCTTTAACTTTTACACCGTCTGGACCCAGGCCCAATCCACTTACACCACTCCAACCGTTACCGGAATTACCCCCTACTAATTTTAAATAAAGACCAGAACCGTCAGTGACTGTGATACCACCGCTCGGCCAACATTTAACAGCTAGGCCGCTCGAATCAACAGAAATACCGCCGGTAGGGTTAGTTTTTACTTTCAGCCCAGAACTATTATCCAGTTCCAACGCTGAATTTGGATTGTTAGTTTGATCTGGTGCTTTGCCCACTGCTCGGCGACCGATATCAGCAATATCAATCAGGTCTGAATAATCAGTTTGCAGGGGAATACTGCCCGCTTTAAAACGATTTTTTAATTCATCTGATGAAGGCCCTATTGATTCAGGATTGGCATTTTCTGTATTGGATTGCCCAGTAGATAGATTATATTCTTTTTCCATTTTAGTGACCTTATATTGAGGTTTGTTTTTATAGCACGATATTAATTTCTGCAACTATTTTTATTTAGATTGAATATTAGCTTGAATTTTCGGTACATATAATAACTGATTATCTTCTATTACCTTTTCGTTCCATTCGGTTCCAGAGTCGCCGATAACCTCTTTGCGCTGCTGTTCGGTGGCGATTCGCATATTACCCGTACCGGTTGCCGCTGAAGGTAAACGCCCTAACGTTAAGGTTTCTAAAATATTATAGGCTTCATCACCCAGAGGCGCGCCATTGTTCTGCCAACGCTTATAAGTACTGGCAAAATTCTTAAAATGTTCCGGTGATAGCCAGTGGAAAATCATGGAAAGATGTGCCGGGAATTCAGCTAAGATCTCCGTTTTTACCCACGCCTCCAGTTTATAAGGATCGACTTTATCATTCTCAATAAGTTGACGATTAATTACCACACTGACCATAAATGAAAAGCGGTCAGCCAACGCGTATTTGTCATTGGAAAAATACCAATGGTAGCGCCATGCGTCTTCTGGTTTTGGAAAATTATATTGTTGGCCCGGTATTTTTTTAATTAATATCCGGCCTTTAATGCGATCAAATTCCACGACTTGTGCTTTAAGCTCATAATCGGTAGGCGAATCACTATTAGCTAATATTTTTGTCGCTGGCCCATAGGGGGTAATGACATATTTCAGCGTAATTTCATCATTCACTTCGAGCATCGCAGGGAAGGGGCTTTGGGTGCTGGAGGTGATCCAACGTTTATCTTCTGTTCCCGTTTGATATGTGTCACTGGCATAAACCAGTTGGTAATCCATATCCTCCATCCATACCGGGCTATTACACCAGCGTAAATTACCTTGCTTAAACGCTTGTTCCACGCGGTTTAAATTGCGCTCTAGATCGGTGCTATTACGGGTGTTAAGAGAGAAGGCGTCTCCTGTAATATCGGTGATCATTTGGCCTCGTAATATGAATTTTCTGTCTCCCTCAATAATAATCAGATTAATGACCTGCCCGTGAAATAATTGGTCTGCCGTTCCTTTCTGGGTAATGATTAATTGATGATTTTTGACATTGGGATCACTTTTTATTTCCAGGTTATCGGGCTTTTGCTCGCTATCGAACTTTTTGTCAGGTTTTACCGGTAATAGCTGACGATGTTCAATCAGATAGAAAGGCAAATTAGCTAAGTTGGGGTTGTCTTTAAAACATTCTCCACCTAAGCCAATGCGGGCGGCAATCCGTTTTTGCAGCGCAGATACTTTATCAACACGAATATTATTACGCTGATAGGTTAATTCAGGTTGTTGCGCCAAATAGCCGCGCTGAGTAAAGAGAAAATCCAATGAATCCAGAGTGAGTGGTCTGGCCGCACGATGGGTGCCAAAATATTCCAATAAGTAATTCAGGATTGATAATTCTTTTGCATAATTTTGTCGATGGATACCGTCATCATTATTAATTTGGGAATCATTATTTAGTTGTTTGATTAAATTGGGCATGATCTCCTGATGGACTTTCTGACCGATAGTATTAGCTTTAAAAGGCCATTGTGTACCATATACCGCATTTCCCCGTTGTTTAAAGGCTAACAATTTCGGCAAAATAGCGAGTTCGGCGCAGCCGTTAGCCAGCATCTGTTCAAAAGGCAGCATAAATTGGTGCAAGTGTACTTGCTGTTGAGTTTCCGCATAGGTCTGTAATCCATAGCAGGCGGGTAATTTATTGCTGACTGGATAGTAGTCCAGAACTTTACGATGTTTGCCCCAGTTTAATAATTCGGGCTGTGTCTCAATCAATGGCTCAGTAATAACCTTGCTCGCTATATCTTGTTTAGAAACGGCGACTTTTACTCCACCTTTGGCGGTAATAGTGAGTGGGCTTGCTGGTGAGGAAATTAAGCCTAAGGGATCGTTACCCCATAGCCTGGGATAATATCTTTGAGCGATTGTCCAGGACCAATTATCGTCCGCCAACGGAGAAATATTTTCATCGTGTTTGCCTAATGCTAATTGGGTAATACTTTGTACTCCGGGGATAGCCAATAAGCGATTAGCCAAATGGCTGAGTTTTAATTCTGTCGGCTTGGTGTAATCTTTGGCCGCCGGTAATTCGGGTATCCAGCCGTGATGTAAATAAGGTCCCGCGAATATTTCTTCATTACTGTAGCCTAATTCTTTCATGGCCTGAGTGGTATGACGTAACGGTTTAGCCAATACCATCTGTGCGGTTGTCATATAGACTTTGGCGAAGATGTCAGCAATATCTCTCACATCATCATCCAGCTCAATATCAAGCTGTAATAGGAAATCCGTCGGTTGTAGCCAGATAATTTTACTGACGGATTCTCCCAGATTACGGTTATTTTTTAAGAAAGCCGCCAGACTCTGTTGTGCCAGTACCTTATCGGCCTCAGTTTCCCGGCTAGGGAGTAGATAAAGCCAGTAGTTGCCTCTCAGGGTTAATTGTTGGCTGTCTGGCGTCTGAATGAAACTGTATTCACGTTTCTGTTTGTTATACCAGTATTGATACCGTTCACTTTCAGGTTCACGAACTAGCTGCACATCGTTAAAGAAAAAATAACCTTCACTTTTGTCGTTAATATTATCGCTACTATGTAAATCCAGTAAGGTCCGGCGATAATCTTCCGCGGTAATGGGGCCGCAGGTCAGCATTTGTTGTGGGCCGAATTCTTGTGGAAAAATGCCATCGTTCGGTGTCTGTTCTTGTTTTTCGGGGGTAAGCAGATCGCGCAGGGGGAGCGAATGACGATAGGCCAGATCAGATGCACCGTAACAACTGGCTTCTAATAAGGTAATACCGGGATCATTTTCTGCTGTATTGCTCCAGAGTTGCCCAGACTGTTGCTCAACTACCGTCTTGGCTTGAGTGAGTAAGGTTTCAAAGGCGATATCGTCTTTAACGATGGGAAACAGGGCATCCTGATTATTCATTGTTTGCTCCTTTATTAGCGGGACTCTTTTCTGACCAAACTAAAATCAGTACTTCATTATCAGCAGCCTCTACGCTGTCACCGACTGCTTCTGCGGTTTGGGGCGATTTTTTCAACGTTAAGTTGGTGACTCGTTCAACTAAAGGTGACTGCTGAATGGTGGCTAATAACGGGTAGTAATCAATGCGGTTACCGGTTGTGACGCCGATTGCGCTATCTTCTGCCCACGGCATATATTTTCGGCTGAGTTCCTGCTGTAACTGATGACGACCGTAGTCGGGATTAACCCCTGCGACAAATACCAGTTGATAGCTGATCAGCACGTCAACGTATTTGGGATTGTCGATTTTGAGAGTGGTCCAAGGGCTGCTTAACTGGCTTATCCAATCGGCCATTTCCGCCAGTCGGGCCGGATTCAGGATCGGGCGCAGCGCATCGTCGTTATCTTTGTAACGACTGTTAGGGATCACCGTCAGTTGTTGCGTTTCCGGCGCCGGGATTTTGGTTAATTCATTGGCGGAAGGGTATTTGACATCAAATATACTGATAAAATTCTCTTTCAGTAGCGTAACGATATTATCCCAACTTAAAGCACGGTTACGATGGGATAACCGGGGAGGAATTCGCGTGAGAAAAGCGGATTCTGTTTCTTTCGGATGACCGTTCCAGGATGCCCAGGGTTGTGTCACACGGCTAATGGCGTCGGACGCGCTGACGGTTTGCTTGATGCTATCGGCGGCTAATCCATTGATAAAGTGATCATTTTCAACAGTTTCTGGGTTGACTAATGTAGCAGTGGCGGCGTTATACAATATGCCTTGCATTTTTGGGTAATTCTCAGGGGCGGTCTGTTGAGTGATCTCGGCTTTCAACCAGTATCGTCCTGACGGCATTAAGGCTGCCTGATTTGACGCGTCTTGTGGCAATAACGTACTCCATATTCCCCGGTCAAACAGGTTGTGAGTTTGGTCGTGAACCAGTTGATTTAATGGCTGCCAGGTGTTTTGTTGATTCAGATAAGACCAAAATAGCGTAAGTTCTTGAACACCGACCAATTGCCAGTATAGGGATAAGGTTTGTCCCGGTGACACGTTAGTGAAACCCAAATAGAGTGCGTCATTGGCGAATGAAGGCGTTTCAGCGTTCGCGTTTCCCCAACCGAAAGGCGTGAGAGGATAAACGGTGTATTGCTCGGTTTTTACTTTAGCGCTGAATGTGATTTGCAATGCGCTGATTTGTGGGGTGTAGGGTAAATTTTTACCGGTCGGATCTTGCCAATATTGGGTGTGCATAAAATCCTGCTCAGCCAATTCTATGCGCACTGACGCGGGCCAGTCATTAGGTGATGGACTATCAGTAACAGAATAGTCCATTGTCGGTAAGGTAAAACTCAGGCTTTGTCCTTGTGGCGCATCGGTTCCGCCAAATAACGATGGGGTTCCCGTGAGCTTTTTTCTTTCCTGAGGCGTGACTAAATAGCCTTGGACTTTAAACGCGCTATTATCCAGTTCAGGGGTGTACCCTTTATACCAGGTTTTAAAACTCTTTGTCGGCAAGCCAACCCATTGAGGAATCAGGGTAAGCGTCGCGTTTTCAGAACCATACCATTCAGGGGCAACCAGATTAAAACCGGAACCTAACGATGGAAATTGACCAAAGGGGAAACTGGTTTTATCGGTTTGTTCAGTTCCGCCGTCAGAGGCATAGCGCACACTACGGTTGCCGTTAATGTTGATTGCAATCCCGGTAATTTTGGGCAAAGTGGGTTTTTGAGTCGTGCCTAATGTTAATACCGGTACGTCGAATGTCATGCCGTCAAGGTTATCTGGCGGGCTGATAGGATCAGCGGTGGATGATAATCCCAGTTCAATATTCTTTTTGTCGATAAGTTTTACCGACAATGATAACCAGTGATCTTCTGTACTGATTTTAGCGGTGAGATGTTCCGCTTGACCTTCCCAATCATTTTCCAGCGTCAATGTAATGTGGCGTTCTCCGGCGGACATCGCAAATAAAGAGGAGGTAATCAGATAACCGGATAGCACCGACACATCATTAGCTGTCGGGCTAAAAAGTCGGATACCATTTTCAGGTAATGCAATGTTATCCGAAAGATTAAAAGGGATTGCCGATTGCCAGCCATTGTTGCCGTCTTTCCGATACCAACGCAGGTCGGTCAGCGCCCCTTGATTCGCCAATAAATCCGTGTCTGACGCATACTGTAACGAATTGCCTGCGCTATCTTGCCCGGCATCAAACAGTGTGCCTTGTGCTACCAGAAACTCCTCGTTATCCGTATTCAGGACAACGCTGATGGCGACACTATCCGCTTGGGCGTTTTTAGGATTCAGTCCCAGTAATTCTCGATAATAAAGATCACGGTGTCGTGCCGGGAAGGTGTTTAATAAGCGTTTGGTTGTTTCTAATAGTTTTAAAAAAGCCAGTACGAAAGCCTGATGTGGCGGTAAAAGGCCGTTGGCTTGATTAACTTGCTGGTAAATATTGGCTAATTGCTGAGGACTATTTTTTTGAATAAAGTAGAAACTGTCCCAGAACTGTTTTTTATCTTGATCGAAAGGAATGATTGCGGCGTATTTTTTAAGCCAGTTTAAAATATCCAATGTACTTCTTTCATCAAGTTTAAACGCAGTATTTGGCACAATAGCGGAGAGTTTATTATCTAACTCGGCCTGTCCCATATTGACACCACCTATTATTTGAATATATTCCTGATCAATTCTCAGGAGATCATGGTTATTTAGAAATAAGGTTGAAGGGAGGATTTATCCGGCAGTGACGCTATATTGGCTGGCAATAAAACGGCCTTTTCCCATACTCGGCGTTGTCACATCCGGGCCACTCGATGGATTATTTGCCGGTTGTGTCGGGGTGAAACGGGCGGTAAATTGCTGACCGACAATAATCACCGTGGCGGTGCTGCGACAAAAGTTTGCCTGCTGGCTAGCATCCAATTGAGCAATGGTGACCATTCCCATACCGGGTATCGGATGGTTAGGGGTAATATATTGCGCCTGAAATTGGACCTTTTTTTCGTCACCCACAATGGCGATCTTTTTGCCTTGGATCTGGGCGTGCCCGCTGCCTCTGATGGTCGCCGGCCCTAGAAGGGTGACTTGCCGGTTGCCGAATAACGGTTCAAATAGCAGATTGTCGCCATCCACCACTAGTTGCTTACTCATAGATGCACCCACACCTGGCCTTCGTTGACTTCAAGGATGCCATCAATTTGTTGGTTGATTTCGCTCCCTCTCAGGGCGCAAGTCACCTGAACATGCAGGGTGTTGGGCAAGTCCGTTCTCTGATTGACCTGAATTATCGTGATTTCCGCGCGTGGTTCATAACGCAATACCCGTTCTTCAATTCGGGTTTGGATTTCTGCTATCAGTGCATCATTGATATTGGCAAACAGATAATCATTCAGGCCACAACCGTAATCTTCACGCATAATCCGTTCGCCGGGTTCAGTGAGAAAAAGAATTTTCATGCTTTGGCGAACATTTTCCGCGCCTGCCGCCATTTGGACACCGGTGGGTATTTCTGAGTGCGCATTATCTTGGATAGAAAATTGTGGCGGAAAAGCCCAACCCCGGCCATAAATATCGGCTAATATGCTGTCTGTCATTTTGCTGTCCTATTATTGTGTTAAATTAATTTTCGCACCTTTAATATCGACGCCGGACTTTCCTGTGGCTGACAGGGATTTTTCCGCCTGTAGGTTAATTTCCTGACCTTTAGTGATAATATTCTTGGCCGAATCTAGCGTGATATCTTTATCCTGTTGCAGAGATAATGAATGTTTCCCGCTATTAAGAGCGGCAATTTTATCTTGATGATTGAATATTAGTTCTTGCTGATTATCCCCTTGTTTAATGACCAAGGTTTTTATTGGGTTTTTCTCACTAGGTTCTATCGGTGTTTTATTTTTCGGGTTGTGCATAGCGCCTAATATCACCGGGAAACGGGGATCGCATTCAAAAAAGCCGATAATCACTTCATCCCCCGGTTCCGGGTAGAAACAGAACCCGCTTTCATGACTGGCGTAAGGTTTACCCAGTCGGGCAAACAGCACGCTGTTGGTTAAATTTAACGCCGGTATCCTGACCGGAATTCGGTCCAGTGACTGTTTGTCCTGTTGGTATTTCTCCACAATCCCTACATGCAGCTCTTTAACCTGCGGGACCGCCGGTTCTGTCTCCGGCAACAAACCCAGAGTTAACCGGGTACGCCAACCTTGCCGTTGATTGATGGTCTGACTGACGCCGGTGATAACGCCTTTGCCATCCATTCCCTGACCAAAGCCGCTTAACGCCAGAACATTCCCCGGTTGATAGCGGCTATTCCCTGCAACTTCAACATTGCCGGAGACGTTATCACTTCGCAGGTTATTCAGGATGCCTTGCGCAAGGTATTTGGCTTGTTCATTATCTTGCGGATAGCTAAAAACCCATTGCCATGCCTGATCGGTCAAAGTCGCCAAACTGTCTGGCGCGAGTTGACCACTGCCAAGCCGACTGTTTTTTGCCTGAGTGGCCTGAGACAGTTTTTGTTGTGCGATATCCCAGGATTGTACGCTCACCGTTTTGGGGCTGTGCCGGTTATCCCATTGCAGATCCACTTCAAACAGCACAATGCCTTGATCGCCGGCACGTTGTTTAATCGTGTGCACCGTTGATTGATTAAGTGATTCCGGCGTCGCCAGCGTGACCGTTTCGTTACCGGGTAATAACCAGATATTGGTGGCGGCCAGTCGGCTTTTTAAGAATTTCCAGTCATGGCAGCGAAACTGGACCATTTGCTCATGCTCAGTTTTAAGCTGAGGCGCCTGTTTGATCGTGACGGGTATTCCTGCCTGACTGAATAGTTTTCTGATAATGGCTTCATCACTTTGTTGGCTGAATAACTGTGAATGGAAATTGTCAGTAAGTTTTTGCAGTGGATGTTTCGCCGTTAGGGTAATCAGACTGTCCTGACCTTTGAACTTAAGCGCTTGTCGAACAATGATCCCCTTAAACAACACGGTTTTTTGCACTCTCACGCTCAGTTCTTGATTTGGCCGACAGCTTGTGAGTTCAGCTTGCGCTTTAGCGGTGAAAATCGCGTTAGCGTCACCGGCTACGTTAAGGGTGATCTTGGCGGTGGGAATACCGTTGATTTGGTGGTTGACGGTCAGACTTATCACAGAAAATTGGCTGAGAGTTTTTCCCGCTATTTTAACGTCTATCGCCGGTATCTTCATGCGTCCCCCTGTGCCTGTAGCGTTTGCCCGGGGGTGAAATCATCAAGATTATCCAGATTGTTTTGCCAGGCGAGGGTGAGGTAATCAATGCCGCCAGCCAGAGAAGCCCCGGCGCCTAAGGCGATTAACGGCAGCGAGAGCATATCGGTGACGCTGACTGCGGTGATCGGCGGTGATTTTAACTGCTGTTCAGTGGCTTGAATAACAAAGCTTTCGTCCGCGATCAGCGATAAAGTGACGCTGGCTCGCAGCGGGGTGGCGTCCCGATCAAATAGGGTGTAATTGATGGTGAGATCACTGGCCCGGCAAGCGAAATAACCTTTATTTTCCCAACGCATTTTGCCCCATTTGATTTTGAGGAAGTGGGGTACGCTGGTGCTGGCATCCACCGTACACAGGGTTTTCAAGGTTGCGAGTTGGGTTTCTACCGGAATGTTGTTGCCCGGCATAGTGGCGTCAAATAGCAGAACTAACGTTAAACCGGCGGGTTGTGATAGCACATAGCGGCTGCTTTGGCTGGCATTGTTAACGCTTTCATCCTGTTGGTAGCGGGTTTGATAATCAAGCTGAATCCCATCAGGGTTATACATGGCCTGTAAGCTGCCGACGGAGATTTTCCCTTCCCGGTCTTTAAAGGCGGTCAGGGTGAGTTTGGACAGGCTGCGTTCAATTAAGCTCATAATATCCTCCTGTTTCACGCAACGCCTCTAACACTTCCCGTTTGACGATTTCGATCAGACGGGCGTTATCCAGCGTCTCTTGGGCTAATGTCTGTGGTGTGATGGGATTACTCTCGGAATCAGTCACTTTAGCCCGAATAATCAGCTCCTTAATTTCGACGGTCATACTTTCACTCCTAACCAGCGCATATCTTGATAACGCAACTCCAGTGAGTTCACCAAAACGGTGTTGCTATTGGCGTCAAAGTCGCCGGTGGACCAGCGTACCGGTAGCGCGTTGCTTAATGTCCAGCTTGCCACGGGTAATGAATGTTCATTCAGTAACATAATCACAACATCGGCGTAGACCGCTTTTTCGCCACGCAGGACGCGATCAAACACCAGCGTGAGTGGTGTCACTGTCATCACGCCACGTTCCAACATCAGACTGCCATGTTGGATTTTTTCGGCCAGCCAGGTATTTCTGGCATTTTCCCCGCCCTGGCTGTGTTGGCTGGTTTGCAGCTCGCGGCTCAGGCCCGATATGCGTTGAAAGGCGATATCCAGTGGACTGGGAATGTTGTTAAAAAGAAAACTGGCGATAAAACGGTGTGACACTGCCGGGGTGTAGAGGTTGTTCATATTTTGCCTCTGTTTAACTTTTATTTCTGTTTAACTTAGCGTTTAACTTAGCGGGTGGTACCGGTACGGGTATCGAATGTCAGGCTTAGCTCAATAAATTCAGCCGGAATTAAGACTGCGAGGCTGATTTTCATGATCATTTTTCCGGCCCGTATATCGGCTTCACTCATTGATTCACCCACACCTAATAACACCTCAAACGCCTGATCTTCTTGGGTGCCTCGTAGCCCGCCGTTTAACCATAATTGACGCAACCAGTTGTGGGCTTGTCCTTTAAGTTTCATCCAAGTGATAGCGTTATTAGGCTCAAAGACAAAGGCGCGACCTAGTTGGGTCATATGGGCTTCGATATAAGAAACCAGACGACGGATTTGGATATAACGCCAGAGGGAACCGGGTGTGTTGTCCAAGGTTCGGCATCCCCAGATCTTAATGCCTTTGCCGGGAAAGCTGCGCACCAGATTCAGCGAGGTGCCATCCGGGTTAAAGAGTATATTCGCTTCAATATAAGCGCGTACCGGGCTAATCACTTTGGCTAAGGCAATGTTGGCCGGAGCGGTCCATACGCCTTGTTGGTTATCGTTACGCTGGATGACGGCCGCCACGGCGGCGGTCGGTGAAAGCACGATAGGATTTTGCGCATTATCCTGATAGGCGCTTTTCAGCAACGGCCAGTATACGGCGCCCCATTGTCGATCCGCGGAAGAAAACCGTTTTAAACACTCAGCGGCTAATGTGGGATTGTCTGGAGCATCCAATAATCCCATGATACCGCGTCGGCTCTTGCAAAGATTGAGCGCCGATTGCCAAAATTGTAACCAAAGATCTCTTTGAGTATAGGAAACCTCTGTCTGATTAAAGCGGATAACATCCGGGGTGATAATCAGAGTAATGTCGTTCTCTGCGGAAATCGTTTGTGCCAGCCACGCTTGTTGCAGCGCGGTGATCAATGACGGAAAATCGCTCAATTGCTTCTCAGTACCCAATGACAGCACATAAGCCTGTTGACCGCCGTTTTCAAAGAAATGGCGCACGGAATAGTACATTAATCCTGACTCAGGAAATGACCGGGTAAAATCGGCCAGGCTGTGGAGCTTGATAGCGATTTTATTGACCGGCGATGAGGTGTAACCAATAAAAACCGGTATACCGATAAACGTGTCATCCTGTTTTGGGGATATCAGGTTTTCTGTGACGGTGACGCTCGGCTGTGTTATCTCCATTATCGTCTCCTTAGCGACTGAATAGACGCGGTGTTTAACCGCGTCTCAGTACGATTACTGTGCTACATGTTGTGAAAACTGAAGGATAATAAATTCAGCCGGACGTACCGCGGCCATGCCCACTTTGACAATCATTTTCCCTTGTTTAATGTCGTCGTCAGACATGGTGATACCTTTACCAATCTGAACAAAATAAGCTTCCTGAGGTTTATTTCCCGCTAATGCCCCTTGTTGCCATAAGGAATAGAGATAATTGTCAATGGCTGACTTCACTCGCTCCCAAGTAGGTTGGCTATTGGGTTCAAAAACAGCGGTGCGCATGGCTTGCTTGATATCCCGCTCTGCGCTGTTAAACAGACGTCGAACCGGAATATAGCGCCAGTTGTCATCATTTTGCAGAGTACGTGCGCCCCACACCACAAAGCCCCGCCCATTGAAATAGCGAATAGCATTGATGCCCTGTTGATTCATGGTGCCTTGTTCATCGTCATTGAGTCGTTCAGTGACATCACTGATACCGCTTAGCACGGCATTCGCCGGGGCTTTCCAGACACCACGGCTGGCGTCAGTGGCACAATACACGCCCGCCATGACTGCACTGGCAGGAATGACGTTGCCGTTGGTGGCTATTTTGTTCTGTATTGTTTGAGTAGCTTGTTGGTAGACAGCTAGATTTTTCTGTTTGAGTTGTGACAGATTGGTGATTGCATCGGGCTTTGTTTCCGCATCTTCATAACCTGAAACAGCTATAGCACTATCTTCCGCTTGCATAAGTTGTGAGACTTTCACCGCTGGATAGTAAGTTGCGGTTTGCGATTGCACATTAACGCCAGGTATGCTGGTTTTAGTTTGGCTGTCAGCGATCAGAAAATAGCCGGCATTCAATAATGCGGGGGTTAAGCCGTTGTATATCGCGCTCTGGTAAGAAGAATCCTGTTCAGGGCAGACGATTAAGGTAATCTCCAGAGCTTGCTCAATTAACTCAGGGATTAATGCCGAAGTGGCAGTATCTTGGGGATTAGCAACCGGCAGGATATAACAAGGTCCACCGCCATTTTGAAAATAAAGTTTTACCGCATCACTACTTGTTGTGTAGGTACCGACAGTCACAGTGTAAGTGTAACCGGAGCCTGTATCACCTGCGTTAAGAGCGATATCGGTAGTCGCGACAACTGCTGCATCGCCTGCAACTTTCTCGGAAGGCGGAGTGGGAGGCGGTGGTGTTGGTTTAGTCGATGTGATGGCGATTGACGTAATACAACCGACATTAAATAGATTGGTAAAATCCAGCCAGCTACTAACACGTACCGCTTTTAGGGGTGAGCTAGTTTTTTTAGGTTGGAAACGGCCAATAAAAACAGGTATTGCGGTATTCCCGTGGCTGACAGAGAGCGATAATGACGCATCTTCTTCAATATAGACGCCAGGATAAGTTGGTGTCGTTGGCATGCTGCCTCCAATTATTGTGCGATATTCTGCGTGAACTGCAAGATAATGAATTCGGCTGGACGGACAGCGGCCATACCGATTTTGACGATCATTTTGCCCTGCTTGATATCGTCATCAGTCATGGTGACGCCTTTACCGATTTGGACAAAATAAGCCTGTTCGGCTTTGTCGCCCATCAATCCGCCTTGCTGCCAGAGGGAATGGAGATAGTTATCAATGGCCCGGCGTACAGCTTCCCAAGTCGGTTGGCTGTTAGGCTCGAACACCGCGAAACTCATGGCGTTTTTAATGTCCCGTTCCGCGCTGTTAAACAGGCGACGAACCGGGATATAACGCCAGTTATCGCTGTCTTCAAGGGTTCTGGCTCCCCAGACCAGCGTACCAATCCTAGGAAAAGTACGGATCATATTCAGTGCTTTACCTTGGTTATATTTTCCTTGCAGATCGTCGGTCATCGGATATTTAGGTTGTAATCCGCCCTGAACAGGAACGTTGGCGGGGGCTTGCCAGACGCCCCGGCTATTATCGACACTGGCATAAATACCGGCCATGACGGCACTGGGTGGAATATCAATGGAGGCTTTATTTTCTCCCCATGCAGCGGTCAGCCAGGGGTAATAAACCGCGCCATATTGAGTTGCTGAATAAGGCTTAAGTACATCGTCTGGTTTTTTGTCTGAGGTTATTTGATCCTTTGGGCCATCAAAAATAGCGAATAATCCTTTGCCTAATTGACAAAGTGTTCCGACGGCGGTGGTGATCTCTTCTCCGGCGGCAACCAATAGCGTGACATCATCAAGTACCGGCACTTGCTTTTCTAAATCTTGCGTTTTGACGAGATAACCATATCCACCGCCGTTAATAAAATAGGCCCGCAGTGCGATATCAAGTTTATCGGAAGGATTAAATTGTCCACCTTTTAGTGTTAAATACTCCAGCCAGCTACTGACGCGAATATAGGGCTTACTTGATATTAATGAATTATTATTTGCGACGGCGAAAACAGGCACTGCCGTTGCCCCGGAACGAACAGAAAGAGACGGTGAAGCGTCCTCTTCAATATAAACGCCGGGATAAGTTGGGGTTATTGGCATATTGCCTCCAAGTTATTGTGCAATATTTTGCGCGAATTGTAGGATGATGAATTTGGTCGTGATGAGCTATGCCAATATTGATCATCATGTGTTTGCGCATGGATAATTGGCGATGTCAGACAATTATCTTCTGCAATATAAACATCGGGATAGATCGTTATTGTGGATCTATTAAGGTGCCTGAATGGTGACTCGATCCGCGACCAGTGCGATTTCTTGAATGGCAATATCATTGCTGGTGGCGTCAAAAGAGGGGGAGGTGAATGACGTTGGGAAAGCGTTTGTCACATTCCAGGTCATTAGAATCTCGGTACCGGCTTCGTTGGTCAGACTAATTGCGATATCTTTCTTCTCAACCTGATTAAGTTGAATCGCATTAATCCAGTCAAAAAGCTTAGTGTCGCCGGGAAAGACGCCTTTACGCAGGGTAATATTGATCGCTTGACGTTGGCCCGGCATTTTATAGTAATTACCGGTACCATCTTTATATTCGATGACGTCGTGAGAGATATCGAGTCCGGAAACATTGTTAAAAGGGATTTTCTCATCGCCAATAGAGACAACAAACCGATAAGCAGGAATGGGATAGTCAACAGCAATTTGTTCTGGAGTTATAGCCATGATTTTTTCCTTGATTGTTTACATTTGAAATATAAGGAAAACGTCTATTACTTTGTTTTCCTTAGTACCTAACGATTGAGTATAGCTACCGCAATAACCTGATTTACATAGGTCTTTATTCGTATTAAAGGGTTTGTTCAATGATTATTTAAATCACCTTTGATAAAGCGAGGTGATTATAGAGAATGATTTTTTAGGCGGTAGCATCAATTAATAATGATATTTATTTTTAATTGATGTGGTAGGTTTTAGTGATTTCATGTATCAGCGTTAATTTACTGCTTTCTGTAAACATGAAAATAAATAACAGGTGTGATTTTTATGTTGAATAATATCACGCGATTATGAGATTTTTCATTGCCTGGTAGTTTTGTTCTTTAATCATTTCAACGATAAATTAATTTTTGAATAAAAATATAATCATGAAAATGATTGCTAGTGAAATGAGTTAGAATATTTATTGGGGGTGAAAAGAGAAAACAGCGATTTCAGAAGCATGTGGATTCAAACCGGGTCTTTCGCTTGGAATGTAAATGTGCTGCTTCTATGCGTTTTGTGCATTGACTCAAGCATTTTTATGCCGATAACGGTATTAACAGTAAGTTTGTCGGACGTTTGTTCAAGTTCACTCTGGTGATTTCCATCACCGTTTCACGGCCAAGACCCATACCTCGGTGACTGTTCTGCCAGTCACCGTAAGATTCTCTTTTAACACGAATCGTTGAATACTGATTAAGAACTCTCAGCACGAGTTAGTGGCGTATTTGCTCAAGTTCGTTCTGACTCAGACCGGTGGTTTTCATCACTGTTTCACGATCGATTCCGCTGTTCAGCAATGCATGAGCAATTTTTAACGTTGCTTCCTGGCGTCCCTCCTGACGTCCCTCCTGACGTCCTTCCTGACGTGCTTTATGTTCTAATCTTTGCGCTATTGTCATCAGTACCTCCTCATACTTCGGGGACTGTTCTGCCAGTCGCCGGATAAAACCCTCTGGATCGGCGGTATCTCCCGCCTGTAATAAGTAGTTTAGCACGCTTCTTAGCTGATCTTCCGTATGGTAACCATACGCCAGCAATATGGACAGTTTTTGCAGTGACCCCATCATGTCACGCTGCCAGATATGCTTTTGCACCATTTCCAGTAGCGCGACCCGTTTATGCGTCAGGATTTCATCATCCGAAATTACCGTCACATCTACCAGCGGGAATGGACCGGAATAGAGCTCCTTCGCCAGAGCCGGATCATCGAAGCAGTCGAGCCAATTGGTACTCCAGGGATACGGCTGTATTTTCCCATGATAGAATAACACCGGAATGACCAGCGGCAATTTTTCATGTCCTTGCTCCAGATGCCGTTGCATGGCTGAAATACTGTAACGTATTAATCGGAACGCCATCATTTTGTCCGGGGAACTTTGGTGTTCGATCACGCAGTACACATAACCGTCACCTTGCACCGTTTTCAGTGAATACAAAATATCGGAATAATGCGCACGCAGATTGTCTTCAATAAACGACCCTGATGCCAATTGCAATGTATCCAGATCACAAACTGCCCGAATGGGTTTACCGTCATATTGAGGATTGGACGTAATCATTCTTATCGGGTGATTTAAATCATAAGCTGTTATTGCGGTATCCGAACCATAAATTTTTTTACCATTAAATAATATAGAATGCCAATTTTTCCACTGGCATTTCTTTTCTTAAGTTGTTGTTTGGTTAAAAAAATTATTTTGGGATCACGCAACTGTTGAAACTCATTAGGTATATTAGGTTGTTTGCTAAAAGCAGAACCTCTCATATTACTGCTGCATAAATTATCAGTTTCTGATGCAGCCTCAGTCGTTCCAGTCATATGAAATTTAGGGTTGAAAAGTGAATAGGTGGAAATTTCGCTTTGATGGCCTGTTTTGGCTGATTGGTGTTTCATTGAATTTGTTTTTTTATTTGCGTAGCTATCTTTTTTATCGAAAGTGGAGTACATGTTATCACCTAAGTTTTGATTCAAATGTATATTAGGGGTAAATGAAATTTAAATTTTTATTTCTCGACTTTTTTCCATTCCTTCACTTTCACGTTTCCTGGGATTTTTATTTCAAGACTGCGATTAAACTTACTATCTATACGTTCCAGAATCCCTTTTGCATCCAAACGCCCTAATTGAACTGGATTTATGCCAGATTGTTTTAATAATAATGATTTTAAGTCAGACAGTTTCCCTTTTACAGCAGGGGCTTGTGAAAGCTTTTTTTCGTGCAGCAAGTCAGGAGAAGCAAAAAATTCAGCTTCATCTAACCCAAGTTCTTTAAGTTCAGCAGGGTTTTCTATATCAACTTCTGCAAAGTGAGTCGTATTAGACAGGAATTTTCTATCAGATACTTCTCCATCTATCGCTAACAAGAAGAAAGTAAATGCCGTATTTCCTAAACGGTTCCAATCATCTTCATTAGTGTTGCTTCCTTGAGTACGTTTTAATGTTTTTATTCCCTCATTGACTAAATTAAAGTTTGATCCAATTTCATTAAATACAGGTTCTTCTGTTTGGGCAGTCGTATAATGCCTCAGAGTGAATTTCTTATCTTTTACTTTATCTAAAAGATTTGCGGGCGCTTTTTCAGAGGAGAATTTTATTTCATTATTGGTGATGTCATTCATTATTTCAAATGGTAATTTTCTATCGGAAGGAGAAAATCTATCTTTATACTGATTGAAAATATCTTCAGCTTTGGGTTTTTCATTCGGATTTTTGCGAGTGCTCGATGTTACTGAGCTTTCTTTTTTCATCACCAAATCTGGTGTATGCTCCTGTGCTTTACTTTCACTGTCACCATTCTTTACTTCGGTTTCCAGTTTTTCGGTGTGCTGTTGATTTGGGGTGTCTTGTGCATTTAAATCTTTTCTATCTCTTCTATTTTTAGATGTATCGAGTTCAAGGTGTTCAGTTTGGTGCTCAGTTTGTTTACTGCTATTTGATCTTGCAGGAGCAGCAATAGCTTGAGCTGCCTGAGGGCTAATTTCGAATTTTTTTATAAGATCACTTATTGGCATGATATTACTACCTATAGATTGATTGAATAGTAAATAATATATGGATTAAATTAAACGCTAACACGAAAAAGTAAAATAAAAACATTAAAAATAATTAATTTTAATAAATAATTATTTGCTAAGTGAGTGTTTGCTATTTTAGTATGAAAATAATTTTAAATCCCAATTAACTTATCAACATTTTCTTTAGAAACAACAATGCCGACACCATTTATATTAATAATAGCTTCTTGGCTATCTTTCCATTTGGCAAGCGTATCTTTTATTGGTGTTAAATAAGTTGCACTAGTAATGCCGGAAACTTCGACAATGACATTTTGATTTCCTTGGTTTTGATTATTTTCTGTATCAGGCTCGGTTGTCAGATTCACTTTAACAGGGTAAGACGTACATCTTCTGTACCGCCTAATTCTGCGCATAATTTATCTATTAAAGCTTGGTTTATTTGTGAATTATCCAGACTGGTTTTTTGATCCACAGAAGCGGATATTTTACTGACAGGGGTTACATTGTCAGAAGCAATGATAGTTGTCATGTTGACTCCAATTCTACTTAATTTTTAAAATGCCAATCGGCCGGTTTTATTTAATTCAAGTATCACGGCCCGTTCTATATATTTATTTTTTAGGTTATTTTTCTATTGATTGGCATAAATAGGTTGGGTTGATTTTTCTGTTTATGATTTTACCGATGAATTAATAGCAAAGTACAAAGATAATCATACCTATGATTATCAGAAAAATAAATTAAAATGATTATTCTGTAGGTATATATTGTCTTGGTTATTTAATAACGTTTCTAAATAGCGTTTCATAATTCCGCTACACATGGCATTCTTCAACCCATTGTTATATATGAAATTATGAGTGATATAAGATGTAGCACTATTTTATAATCTTATTTAGTATATGAGAATGACCATGTTGTATCCTGACTGTTGCAATAATGAAATAGAATCGAAAATTTATTGATATAATGGCACTTTCTTTTCAAGAAAGTTGCCATTATAGATTATTTATATAATCAATTCCTGCCTTATATTAATGATTATTGCAACTTGTTAATATCGGGATAGCTATCTCGGATATCAGGTTAGGCGCTATAAAACGGCGGATAGTGTAATTCGGACAGGCTATAACAACCGTTTTTTGAGTGAATTGATAACCTTAATACTATTACCGTTCTTGCCAGGGGAAACGATAGCATCCTCCGACAATACTTTAACGCTCACTTGGCCGTTATCATTAGCTAACAGCGCGTAGCTATAACCGGCTCTAATAGCGGGTTTTCCGGGTTTGATTTCATCATAGTTAAAAACGCTGACATTTTCTGCGGTATTGTCAATCACAACTGCCTGTTTTCCCATATAGGTAATAACACTCTGATCATACTCTGCAAAAATATTCACTAAATCGTTATTTTGTTTATTAACTGCAATTGGTTTGCTATCCGATAAAAGGGCTTTATGACTCTGAGCGGTAGTGACAACACCATCCTGCCCGGTTCTCCATTCATCATCGCCCGGTTTTTGGCCGGTATGGTAAGCAAAGAAATAATTATCCTTCACGGCATACACCATAGTGCAACCGCTTAACGCCCCTGACGTGACAATGATCGGATACCCGGGCCGAATATCTCGCAAGGCAATTTTTATTCCCACAGTTCCCGATGCGCCATTAACCACATTAATACCGGTAATATTGTGGTCTAATTTATTTTTTCCCCAATGCTTTCCTATAGCTCCTGAACCCGATTCTGAAGAGGTTACTTGATCACCACGAAATCCCGTAACAACATCATGAAAAGGGATCTCCTGACCAGAGTCACTATTTCTCAAAGAGCTGGCCTGCTCAAGCTGATTATTGCTATCATAACGATGCGCTATCACCGGTATATCGATTGGCGCATTATCACTACCCACCAGTAATCCCTTTCTCTTGAGCGGAGAAATATGCCCTTTATTAAGCTTATTATCTGCGGTGAAGTATTTTAACATTGATAATTCCTCTATAATAATTAAATTTTTTACCTTTAAGATTTATCTGATAATGATTGTTCAGATAATCTGATACTACGAATATAAATATTTAAATAATGCATCTATTTTCGACTGAGAAACAAACTCTCATAGGTGTTTCTTTAGTGCAATAGTTTTAGTTTACAGCATAATGTTATCCGTTTTTGTTTTGTTATTTAACTATGTGTATTTAATCATAAAGTTGAATAATGGGTATTTAATTGAGATCTATTTTCAGATTTGTCTTGTTTTTATTATCAACGTTTTGGTGCAATAATTATCTGATTAATCAGAAAAATAACAAAATGTATGGATTTGAAAAATTAATTATCATTGGAAATAACGGGGGCTATATTATTAAATATAGCCCCCGGGTTTTGCATATAAATTATGGTATATTATTTAACGTCTATAATACTAAATTTCACTTTGATGTAATAACTGTTTTCACTTTCACGCTTTAGATATAAATTATTAACATCTAGAATGCTTGTTTCAAGTTTTCCATTTTCTTCTCTTCCGGCTTTAAAATCTTGGGAATTTCTATTAATAATATTTGCCAGATAGATTCCCATCATGTTTAGATTTATAACCTTTATTGCCAATGAACGAAAACCTTCTGAATCATTGATTTCTAAAATGACATTTCCATCTGATTTCTCTCCGCTTTTAAAATGTAGGTGTTTGCCTACTGTTATTTCACTGAAATCAAGCAAGTTATTGCTATATACATTGAAGTTGGATAGAGAATGATTATCCAGTACTGTTTGTGTTTGCATTAATTCAGGGCTATCTTCTTCTCTGCCAGGTAAAAAGATATCATAATTTTCTTGTTTTAAAGAATCAGCGAAAGTAATAATTTTATCATCTGTTGTTACCACGCCAATTATATATTCGCTATAACTGAGAGTGTTATTACTATTGGTAAATAACATCGATGTCAAAAGGTATTTTATATCTCGTGATTCATTAAGATATTCATTGACATTAATAGTGGAAATCTCTCGTTTAGTTCTGCTTGAACCCGCAGTTTTAGGTTGTGGCAGCGTTTTCAACTCTTTATTTTCCCAATACTTTTCATGTTCGTTTCTATAGCCGCGAGTGACTGCATAAGAACGAGTTGTACTTCTGGGTTTGCCGTTATCCCAGATTTCTCTACACGCTAATACATGAACATTTTCATAATTTTTCTCTTTAATGAATTCAATAAGGTCTTTAATACTGACTTTTTTATCAATAGGAACATTTGGGTTAATGCTTATTAAGTCAACAGCCGGTGTGCCATCATTTACCCTTATTACTGTTTTTCTGTTTTCGATTAATGCCAGAACATACTCTTTTTCTTTATCTTTTTCATACCATGAAAATTGATATTCTGCGACTTTGGGCACTGAACTATTTTTTAATTTTGAGGCGCTAATGCCTGTTGCATCTTCTGCCCTTAAATTTGTATGTTTTTCTATAATATTACCGATGTTCTTTAACTGTTCAAATTTCTTTTCAGTAAATAACGATTTTAATAAGTCATAATCTTTATATCTGTTAGGGAATGCTGCCCAGAATTTTTCATAATTTCCGCCAACCGCTGAATGAGGATTTAATTTATTAAATTCATTAACAAATCGTTCAATAAGTGGATCATCTAACCGGTATTCATCTGGCGCCCAAAATATAAGGTTTTTACTCTTTGGAAATATAATTGGTCTGGCTGAATTCTCACGACCACCATGAGCGGAAAAAATAGCGGTTTTACTGGTAGCAGGATTTTCGTTTTTATCCCAGGCGGTATAGATATTGAATTTAGAGTTGGATTCATCAACTCCCACAGTATAATTTGAATCACTGTTGTCTAATATTTTAAATTTACCGACTTCTCCTTTATCCCTTAGTAGATAAAATGTATCCTGACGAGTATCCCCGGTCGGCGATCTAACAAATGTTTTAGGCCGATTGGCATTTTCGGTCAGTATCTTTTCTGATGAATTTGTTAATGCTTGAAATTTTCTATGTTTATTAATATAAGCCAGAGCATAAGCTGATCTGGCGACTCTGCCATTCCCGTCACCAAATGGATGAATTTCAATTAAAGTTGAATAGATAAGGAAAGGATCAACGCCATTAACGCTTTTTGTTCTTGCCAGATAATAAGGAAGAATCGTTTTGGATGATTCCATATGTGGAAATATCTGATCACCAAAACCACGATAATGTCTTAATGTAGCACCCGGCTTTAAACGATAGAGTTCATCGTGCAGTTGTGTCAATATATTAAAATCACTGATATCTTTGTCAATATATTTGGATAGTACTTTTGTGACATGGTGTGCGTCATTAGCGTTTGATGTACTTTTACTGACAATCCAATTGGCTGCTTTATTTAAATGACTGCTTCCTGAAATATCTTCAACATTAATTATTTTTCCTAGCTGATCTGAAAAGGTTAATTTATCGTCAAGGAAAGTTGATATATAATTAATTCGTTTCCTGTCATTTATTAAAGTATAACTTCTTGCTGCTACTTCATCTTCAAGCTTCCTGAATGATATTTTATTGATTGGACTCCCTTCATAATCTAATGTGATCGAATCCTTTATCATCTTATTAAGTTTTTCCCAGCCAACAATTTCAGCTAACTCTTTGGCCTCTTGCGTTTTCATCAGATGTGATTGTAAAACTTCTGTCTTTTTCTCAGTATTAAATCTTGACCAATATTTTCGATCAAAAAACCATTTATATCTATTGCGAATGTTTTCTAATCTCCACGGATTAGTGTTTGAACCGGGAATTTTCTTGACACTCTCTCTGGCTAATTGAGAATTTCCTCTATAATTAATGTTTATTTTTTTGATATTGAATTTATTAGTAATGTATCCACCGCTATTCTCAATTAACTTTGCGCCTTTAGCAATTTTTCCACTGATTGCCCGATTACTAAAAATTGCATGGAAAGCGGATGAAACAGCAAAATTAACCCAAGCCTCTTGTTGTAATGCGTGACTCTCCTCATTAGTGTTCACAATCGCTGATTGAATAAGTGGTATGATGGTATTGGCCGTAATAGTGGCTAAATAACCTTTGATCGGGCTGATAGGGAGAGTCATTGAGATAGCCTCGAAAAGCTGTCTGATTATATTAAGATAATAATCAGCTATAATTTCACTTTCCGTATAGCTTATCTCATCCATATGTTCTATATATTTATCAAGAAATTCGTCTACTGTTGTTCCTGTGGAACCAGAAAGTTTATTAATTCCTTCATTGATATAATATTTCACATCTTCATTGTTTCTAAATCTATTGATATATCTTTCATAATCACCAGTAACATCGTGCAATTTAATTAAAATATTTTCAATGTCGCTATTTAATAGATATTTTATATCTTTTCCACTATATTCAACTTTATTAAACTCTTTGTGATTGATGTTTCTAATTAAATCATAAATTGTGAAATATTTAGTTATCGGTTTTGGTTGGTTTTTACATACATCAAATTCTCTATTAATTTTAGGCTTGCATTTATCAAGCATTCTCTTTGAAATAATAACAGTAACTCGTTGATCTAAATGAACACGATTACCAGAAATCTCTTTAATTCTAGATTCAATATACTGATAAGGTGATGATATTTTTGAAACCGTATCTTCTGCCTTTGCTAATCTTTGAAGTTTTGTAATAACGTTTTGATTAAATTCACCTATTTTATTACCTAAATCATTATTAAGCAGATCTTGCTGCATTTCAAATGTGATCCCTTCAGGGAGAATAATTTTTTGTTTAATATCATTTGATATATTACCTTTCAGTAATCCCAGAATCGAAACTCTGGCAATACTATCTTCAATGGCAAGGCAAGTTTCTATGTCAATATTAGAAGTAAGATTATGCTCCTGGCGCCACCCTTCAAAGTAATCAATCAGAACTATGTCATTAAGTTCTTCATTGTCAAAATTAGATTCATGATAACGATCCAACTCTTCTGAATATTTAGTCTTTAAATATTGTAACGAAGTATATCCATAAAAATCATAATTATAAGGAATATGATTGGACATTACAGTAATAGAGTCAGCATCAGTTTCAAATTGCCGATTTTTATTAAAATAGATCATCTCCTCATATCTATTTTCTAACTCAGGTACTGAATAGGTTTGTTTATGAATATCCGTATGATGAAAGGCTCTGAAATACCTTGCATAAGGCACTTGTTCTACTCTCAATCTATGATAATTAAAATTTTTAGCGTGGTATATTTCATAAGCTTTGGTAAAGTCTTGTTCAGAAAAAATAGCGACAGGAATATCAGAATGATAACCACTATAGGATTGTTCACTTATTTGATAATTAAATTTCATTTTATTGGTCTCTCTATTGTTTTATTGATGGTGTTTTTTTGCATGATGAGTGTTTTTGCTATGTTTTTTTGTTTAGCATATTTCCAATTATTAATTTTATAATGATAAATATATTAGGAGTAAATAATATATATTAGTTGTCATTGATGTTTTCTCTATTATATCCAGAAACTTTCATATTTTTGGAGGTAAAGGTATCGGCTTCAATTCCACCTAAATCGGCACATAATTTATCTGTCAGAGCTTGATTAATTTGTAAGTTATTTAGGCTTGGTTTCTGATCCACCGAAGCAGAAATTTGGCTAATGGGTGTAATGTTGTCTTTAATATCTTGCAGTTTCATTGGTACGGTAATTGAATACATTAGAGAGAGGCGAGGGCGATTACCGAGAGCTTGCCAAAAGTTACCCAGGCTATTTAAGTTTTCTTGTTGTGGAATAATCCGGATATAGGCGCCAGGAATGCCGGTTAATTGACGGTTATTAATTAATGCATTCAGAGCACGAGTCATCACTTGCGTCGCTTGATTATTGGGTTGGCTATCCGGGCTTGAACTGTCGCTTGATGGTTTGTTAGCATCCCAGTAAGTGATTAAATAGTTACAATTGATATTGAACCATCCCGGTAATAATGTGTTGGTCATTGGGTTATAACGTCTTGGTTCAGCGGCGCGTAATTGTAAATCTTCATTGATGTCATAAAGAAATACACTGACCGTCGGTTCCGATTGAATGGAATTAATTTCAGGTAAATCAAAACGGATATCAATTTTATTGCCATTGATATTTAGATACTGGGATAAAACAGTATTTAATGCGTTATTTACTTCAATAATCGCATTGTCAGAAGCAATTAGGGTTGTCATATTTATTCCAATTTTGTTGAATTTTTAGAAAACCAGTCGGCCAGTTTTATTTAATTCAAGTGTAACGGCTCGATTTATATGTTTATTTTCGATTTGGTTACAGTGGTCATTTTTCGCTAACATTGAGGCTAATAGCGCAATATTTCTGATATTAGCCCCGGTTAAATTAGCTCGTTTAGCCAGATGGGTAAAATCAATGGTATCGGATAATTTAATTTGTTCCGGCCAAATGACTTGCCACATTTTCTTACGTAATATTTCATCGGGATAAGCAAAACGGGTAATAAAGGTAAAACGGCGATTAAAAGCACTGTCTAAATGGCTGCGATTATTGGTGGCTAAAATTACTAATCCCGGATAACTTTCCAATCTTTGTAATAAGTAGGAAACTTCAATATTAGCATGTCTGTCTTGAGCATCTTTGGTTTCACTGCGTTTGCCAAATAAAGCATCCGCTTCGTCGAAAAATAGCACGCCGGAATCCGCTTCGGCCAGATCGAAAATCCGGGAGATGTTTTTTTCCGTTTCGCCAATATACTTATTCACCACGGTAGAGAGATCCACTTTAATTAGATCAACGCCAAGATGACCGGCGATCACTTCGGCAGCCATCGTTTTGCCAGTCCCGGATTCTCCATAAAATAGCGCACTAATACCGGTGCCATAACCGATTTTTTCCTGAAAGCCGGTAGCCAGAATTTGGTCACGGTAATGAATGGCGGCAATAATCTCTTTTAATTGTTGGGTTAATGTGTCTGAAATGACTAAATCATTAAGGCCGCGTTTAGGCGTTATTTGTTGCGCTAATTTACCGAAATTCTGTTGAGCACGGAAACTTAATGCCTTACGCAGATCGGTTTCTTCCAACTGACCTTCCGGTTGTTGGAGTATTTGGTATTGATTCGCTTCTATAAGGATTTGCGGTAATGTTTCTGCGGTGAATGAAAAACGTTGGCATAGCTCAGTAATATTTATTTTCTGAATGATATTATCCGATAAACTTGCTTCCAGCATGGTTTTTTTATCCGCCAGAGTCAGTACCGGCATATTAATTTGCACTATTGGCAGGTGTTTAATCCACATTAGTGAATCTTGTGGTTCTGCCAGACAAACTACACGTAATTTTGGTTGATTTAATAAATCGGATAATTCGCTATGTAATATTTTCTTTTCATCTTTGAGCAAAGAAAAATTGCGAATTAATAAACAGGCATCATGTAATCGTGTTTCCCGTACTGCATCTATCAGCAAATTAGGATTACTTTCCTCCGGTAGTTGAGCTAAATCTAGAGTTAAGGTATTGATATTATGAAATGCCATAATATTGCTTACCGCTAATTCTCTGGCGCTATCTTGTTTTCCTCTGAGTATTACCAGCGGGCGTAGTTCATCGGTTTTATTTAATAATATTTTTCCAAGTGAACGGTAAAGGGGTTGTGGATACCAACCGTGTGAGGCAGAAGAATGCCAATAAGCACAAGTTGTCAAGGGGGATAAAATAACCCATTGGCCTGATCAGAAATGCCAAATAGTGCTGTGAGTTAGAAATTGAGTTTGTAACCAAATAGGCTCTTCGTTGTTATTAAGCCGTAATAGTTGATGACTGATTAACGGTGTTTGCGGCAGAAGGCTATTTTGTAGTAATTGCCGATCACTTTGGCGTTGGCTAAATAATTCAATTGCTAAGGCAAAACTCGGCCACTGTTTTTTACTGTTACCGTGCAGAGCAGCAAATAATGCATGATAACGGCTATCGAAATGGGGTAATAAACCTAATAATAAAACATCCCGTTCAAATTCAGTGAGTTCAAAACGTTCAACTAATTGTGATAATGCATTGGGGTTTTCTTCGATTTCAGGGGAATTAATAATATCATCTTGTTTAGTGATCCAATGAGGAATGCCTTGTGGCTTTGTCAGACGCTGGTTTAATTCATCTTCGGTAAGGAGAAAACTCTCCGGTAAATAATCGTATTTTTCTCCAGGGCAACCGCATGAATGATTAAATATCACTCACATTAGCAAA
>NZ_JFGV01000046.1:0-43853 GCF_000612035.1 Photorhabdus aegyptia
AAGTTATGATTATTAAATCATCACCAAATAGCAAGAAAAAATTTCCACTTTTTTCATTTACAAAAAGTAAACTTTGTAACAAAGTGTTACAAATTCAATAATGATTAAGTTATTGTAAATATAATGGCGGATGCAATGACAAAAATAACTCATCCCCAAAATAGCAGTCTACGATGTATGAAACCATTTGGCCTTTACTGATTTTCCACTCAATGATCATGACTCTAAACATTCAACATATTAATTTTTAATTAAAAATACCTTTATTACCATTTATCAAGCGACCAATAACATCATCTATTTGAAGGATTAGCCTCATCTGTGTTACATCACAGCCCGTTAGGTGTCTTATACCCAACAGGTGCAGAACCATGATAGAAGCGGTATGTTCTTATTATCATCTCCTGACTTCGCTGTATCGAATGTAGAACTCATAACATCCTCTGTTTTTAAAGTATTGTTTTTAAAGCATTGTTTTTAAAGCATTGTTTTTAAAGTATTGTGACTATCGCGGTTTAATAAATTTCTTTTATCTTTAACTATGATATACAAGTGATTGGTTATTAAGCATCATCGATATATCAAATCTGCCAACCACTTGTTTTTCTGATGGTTGATCAATCACACTCACTATCTGAAACTTTAATTCCTATTTATACAATCTCAAAAATTACCAAAGCGTTTGCATTAATAACATCACGATAAATCGCTTTCCTTGCCTGTTTAGTGATAAGGTCTTTTGGTTGTTGCCATAACTTAAATTTTCTTAACGATTAACACCATCTAAGGAGTTAAAATATGAGCAGTTACAATTCTGCAATTGACCAAAAGACCCCCTCGATTAGGGTATTAGATAACAGGAAATTAAATGTACGTACTTTAGAATATCTACGCACTAAAGCTGACGAAAACAGTGATGAATTAATTACGTTCTATGAGTTCAATATTCCGGGATTTCAGGTAAAAAGCACCGATCCTCGTAAGAATAAAAACCAGAGCGGCCCGAATTTCATTCGCGTCTTTAATCTTGCGGGTCAGATTTTACGTGAAGAAAGTGTTGATGCCGGTCGGACTATTACCCTCAATGATATTGAAGGTCGCCCGGTGTTGATCATCAATGCAACCGGTGTCCGCCAAAACCACATCTATGAAGATAACACCCTACTCGGTCGCCTACTCGCTATCACCGAACAGACGCAGGCAGAAGAGAAAACGACCGAGCGTCTTATCTGGGCCGGTAATACGCCGCAAGAAAAAGAGTACAACCTCGCCGGTCAGTGTGTCCGTCATTACGATACCGCAGGACTCACTCAACTCAACAGCCTTTCTCTGGCTGGCGTCGTGCTATCACAATCTCAGCAACTACTCGTCGATGATCAAAATGCTGACTGGACAAGTGAAGACCAAAGCCTCTGGCAGCAAAAACTGAGCAGTGATGTCTATACCACCCAAAATAGCACTGATGCCACCGGTGCTTTACTTACCCAGACCGACGCCAAAGGCAACATCCAGCGTCTAGCCTACGACGTAGCCGGGCAGCTAAAAGGCTGTTGGTTGACACTCAAAGGTCAGGCCGAACAAGCGATTATCAAATCACTGACCTACTCCGCCGCCGGACAAAAATTACGTGAAGAGCACGGTAACGGGGTTATCACTGAATACAGCTATGAACCAGAAACCCAACGGCTTATCGGTATTGCCACCCGCCGTCCGTCAGACTCCAAAGTGTTGCAAGACTTACGCTATCAATATGACCCGGTAGGCAATGTCATCAATATCCGTAATGATGCGGAAGCCACCCGCTTTTGGCGCAATCAGAAAGTGGTCCCGGAGAATAGCTATACCTACGACTCCCTGTATCAGCTTATCAGTGCCACCGGGCGGGAAATGGCTAATATAGGTCAGCAAAATAACCAACTGCCCTCCCCTGCGCTACCTTCTGACAACAATACCTACACTAACTATACTCGCAGCTACAGCTATGATCACAGCGGTAATCTGACGCAAATTCGGCACAGCTCGCCAGCTACCCAGAACAACTACACCGTAGCTATCACCCTCTCAAACCGCAGCAATCGAGGTGTTCTCAGTACGCTAACCACCGATCCTAATCAAGTGGATACGTTGTTTGATGCCGGTGGGCGCCAAACCAGTTTATTACCCGGACAGACACTTATCTGGACACCACGAGGAGAGTTAAAGCAGGTTAATAATGGCCCGGGAAATGAGTGGTACCGCTACGACAGCAACGGCATGAGACAACTGAAAGTAAGTGAACAGCAAACCCAGAATACTACGCAGCAACAGCGGGTAATCTATTTGCCGGGGCTGGAGCTACGCACAACCCAGAACAACACCACAACAACAGAAGAGTTACACGTTATCACACTCGGTGAAGCAGGTCGCGCACAGGTACGGGTGTTGCACTGGGAGAGCGGTAAGCCAGAAGATGTCAACAATAATCAACTACGCTACAGTTACGATAATCTGATCGGCTCCAGCCAACTTGAACTGGACAATCAAGGGCAGATTATTAGTGAGGAAGAGTATTATCCATTTGGCGGGACAGCGCTGTGGGCAGCAAACAGCCAAACAGAAGCCAGCTATAAAACGATTCGCTATTCCGGCAAAGAACGGGATGCCACCGGGCTATATTATTACGGTTATCGTTATTACCAACCGTGGGCGGGCAGATGGTTAAGCGCGGACCCGGCAGGAACCATTGATGGGTTGAATCTATACCGAATGGTAAGAAATAATCCTGTGAGTTTACAGGATGAAAATGGATTAGCGCCAGAAAGAGGAAAATATACCAAAGAGGTGAATTTCTTTGATGAATTAAAATTTAAATTGGCCGCTAAAAATTCACATGTTGTTAAATGGAACGAGAAAGAGAGCAGTTATACAAAGAATAAATCATTGAAAGTGGTCCGTGTCGGTGATTCCAATCCATCGGGTTATTTGTTAAGCCATGAAGAGTTCCTAAAAGGTATAGAAAAAAGCCAAATAATATATAGCCGGCTTGAAGAAAATAGAGCCCTTTCAGAAAAATCAAAAACAAATCTTTCTTTAGGATCTGAAATATCCGGTTATATGGCAAGAACCATACAAGATACGATATCAGAGTATGCCGAAGAGCATAGATATAGAAGCAATCACCCTGATTTCTATTCAGAAACCAACTTTTTTGCTTTAATGGATAAAAGTGAAAAAAATGATTATTCCGGTGAAAGAAAAATTTATGCGGCAATGGAGGTTAAGATATATCATGATTTAAAAAATAAACAATCAGAATTACATGTCAACTATGCACTCGCTCACCCCTATACTCAATTGAGTAATGAAGAAAGAACGCAGCTACAAGCAACAGAACCCGATGTTGCAATCAATAGAGAATACAATTTCAAAGGCGTTGGCAAGTTCCTGACAATGAAAGCAATTAAAAAATCATTGAAAGGACAGAAGATTAATAAGATATCAACAGAGGCTATTAATATTCGCTCTGCGGCTATCGCTGAAAATTTAGGAATGCGGAGAGCTTCATAAATTTGGTCATAGAACTTTAAATAAAAACTAACTGTACTAGCTCAGACCCGAGCTAGTACAACTCTACATACTCGGATTCACTTGCGCTCGAATCTTGATGATTTTTGTTCTATTTAATTATAGTTTATTTAGTCTCACAATATGGCGTCGTTTTGGCACACACATTGAATTTTGTTAAAACAACGTTAAACTAATCAATGAAGCAAACTTAGTGTTTCACCAAACTAATATGTTCCGCTAACTCCAAATAAATAATGCAAACGAGTAGTGGATATCTATAGTGAACTAATAACCGCAATACGGTAGGAACAGGGCCTATGGCCATATTAGCAAATGAAAGAATCACCACAAGGGTGAGTTCAGAGACCAAAAGACTCATTGAACAAAATATGCGTATTCAATTGTGTCAAGAAGATGCATTGGCGTTTGTTCATGCATTGGAAAAACCAATCAAGGTAAACGAACGTTTCCTTCGTGCTGCTCGTAGACATAAAGAAACAATGGCTGCTGCAATAGAAATGATAAAAAAAGTAGATGCGATGTAACATCTCATTTACTGAATGCGGCTAACGTTCCCTCTGAATGAAAACTCAGAGGGAACGCTTTCACTAATTACAATACATCAATCGCGTTCAATTCTTTGAATGCCTGTTCCAGACGGGCAATCATAGAAACCTGACCGGCACGCAGCCATACCCGTGGATCGTAGAATTTCTTATTAGGTTTATCCGCGCCTTCTGGATTACCTAACTGACCTTGCAGATAGCCTTCGTTCTTTTTGTAATAATTCAGGATACCTTCCCAAGTCGCCCATTGGGTGTCAGTATCGATATTCATTTTAACAACGCCATAGCTGACTGCTTCTTTGATCTCTTCCGCGGTAGAACCAGAACCGCCGTGGAAAACAAAATCCAGGCTGTTATGCGGCAGATTGAATTTCTCAGAAACATAGTCTTGAGAGTTACGCAAAATTTTTGGCGTCAGTTTAACGTTACCCGGCTTATAAACACCATGAACATTACCGAAAGAAGCCGCAATAGTGAAACGTGGGCTGATAGCATTCAGTTTCTCATAAGCATAAGCCACATCTTCCGGTTGCGTGTACAACGCGGAGCTATCCATATGGCTGTTATCAACGCCATCTTCTTCCCCACCAGTACAGCCCAACTCGATTTCCAGCGTCATATCGATTTTTGCCATGCGAGCCAAATATTTGCCGCAAATCTCAATATTCTCTTCCAGAGACTCTTCTGACAGATCGATCATATGAGAAGAGAATAACGGTTTACCCGTCGCTGCGTAATGCTTTTCTCCCGCATCTAACAAGCCATCAATCCACGGCAGCAATTTACGTGCGCAGTGGTCAGTATGCAGGATCACAGGAACACCATAATGTTCAGCCATCTGATGAACATGGTGAGCACCAGAAATTGAACCCAGAATAGCCGCTTGTTGACCTTCAACTTTCAAACCTTTACCGGCAATAAAAGCAGCACCGCCGTTAGAGAACTGAATGATCACGGGAGAACGAACTTTAGCCGCGGTTTCCAGTACGGCATTGATTGAATCAGTACCTACACAGTTGACCGCCGGCAAAGCAAAGTTGTTTTCTTTGGCTATAGCGAACACTTTTTGAACATCATCACCAGTGATGACACCCGGTTTTACGAAATCAAAAATTTTAGACATGTTACGTGGGTCCTGTTTAGAGCGGGTAGCTAACCAATCAGCAATCAGCCGCTACCCGTCATGACTTAATTACTGTTTTGCACGTTCTTCCAACATCACAACCGCAGGCAGTTTTTTCCCTTCCACGAACTCGAGGAAAGCGCCACCACCCGTAGAGATATAAGAAATTTTGTCAGCAATACCGAACAGGTCGATCGCTGCCAGCGTATCGCCGCCGCCGGCGATAGAGAAGGCATCACTATCAGCAATGGCGCGCGCGACAATTTCAGTCCCTTGACGGAAATTAGGGAATTCAAATACACCAACCGGGCCATTCCATAGGATCGTTTTAGCGTTTTTCAGGATATCAGCCAGCCGTTGAGCGGATTCATCTCCCAAATCGAGGATCTGCTCATCATCTTTAATATCACTGGAGGATTTCAAGGTTGCTTCGGCCGTTTCAGAGAATTCTGTTGCTACACGAACATCGGTTGGCACCGGAATATCACAGCTTATCAGCAATTTTTTCGCTTCCGGGATCAAATCATCTTCATAGAGAGAACGGCCAACATTGTGACCTTCCGCGGCAACAAACGTATTCGCAATACCACCACCAACAATCAGTTGGTCGGCAATTTTAGACAGCGTATCCAGAACGGTCAGCTTGGTTGAAACTTTAGAACCACCGACAATAGCCACCATTGGGCGAGCCGGATTATCCAACGCTTTGCCTAATGCTTCTAATTCCGCAGACAGCAAAGGACCGGCACAAGCAACAGGAGCAAACTTAGCCACGCCGTGAGTCGAAGCCTGAGCACGATGAGCGGTACCGAATGCATCCATGACATAAATATCACACAGGGAAGCATATTTTTTAGCCAAGGTTTCGTCGTCTTTCTTTTCACCTTTATTAAAGCGAACGTTCTCCAGCACGACCAGTTCACCTTCTGATACTTCCACGCCTTCCAGATACTCTTTTTCCAGTCGAACGGAGGAGGATAATTTCTCTTTTAGATAGTCTACTACTGGTTTCAGCGAGAATTCTTCGTTGCATTCGCCTTCAATCGGGCGGCCAAGGTGAGAAGTGATCATGACCTTGGCACCCTGTTTCAATGCTGCTTCGATGGTTGGCAAGGAGGCACGGATACGCGCATCAGAGGTGACTTTGCCATCTTTTACCGGAACGTTCAGGTCTGCGCGGATCAAAACACGCTGACCCGCCAGATCTAAATCGGTCATCTTAATTACAGACATGGTGAATCCTCTTATTGATTCTCTAAATTATTTAATCTTGCGCCGTGTGCAAATCTATTATGGGCCGTCTATCAACAACAGATCATTTGAAACCCGTAGCAGCCATTGCTAACGTTGTATCTAACATTCGGTTAGCAAATCCCCACTCATTATCACACCAAACTAATGTCTTAATCAGGTGTTGCCCACTAACCCGCGTTTGTGTGCCATCAACAATCGCGCTGTGGGGATCGTGGTTAAAATCCGTTGAGACTAACGGCAATTCGGTATAATCAACTATACCACGAAATGAAGTAACTGCTGATTTTTGCATTAATTCGTTGATTTTTTTAACAGTTACTGAAGATTTTACCGTAACGCTCAAATCGATAGCCGTAACGTTGATCGTTGGTACGCGCACGGAGATAGCTTCAAAACGGTCACAGAACTTTGGAAAAATCCGGGTTATCCCTGCGGCCAACTTGGTATCCACCGGAATGATAGATTGACTGGCTGCCCGAGTACGCCGTAAATCTTTGTGATAAGCATCAATCACCGGTTGGTCATTCATTGAGGCGTGAATGGTTGTTACTGTGCCAGATTCAATCTCAAATTCATCATCCAATAATTTAATAATGGGAATAATGCAATTAGTGGTACAGGAAGCATTGGATACAATGCGATCTTCCGCTGTCAATAAATGCTGATTTACACCATAGACCACCGTCGCATCTAAATCATTGCCCCCCGGATGAGCAAACAGCACTTTCTTGGCGCCACTGGCAAGATGTGCCTCGCCATCAGCTCTGCTGCCATAAATCCCACTGCAATCAAGAACAATATCAACCCCCAGTTCTTGCCAGGGCAACGTCGATATATCGGGCTGATGAAATAAGCGAATATTATCATCACCAACCTGCAACAAATCATTATTCAGACGCACATCCCAGGCAAAACGGCCGTGACTTGAGTCATATTTCAGCAAGTGAGCAATTCCTTCGGCATCTGCCAGCTCATTAACAGCAATAACCGCAATTTCAGCCCGGCGCCCAGACTCATAAAGAGCACGTAAAATACTGCGCCCTATTCTGCCAAAGCCGTTTATTGCTACCTTGATTGTCATGTTACTCCCTGAATATAGTTATTACCACCCAACCGCTTAGAATAACCGACTCAATCACGGATGTACTGATTGCTTATCACAAAATTACCAAAACCGTGCATAGAAAACCGCTTTAGATAACAAAATGAAACGATTCAGCTACAAATAACGAGATTACGGGAAAAGGAGATTGATAGCAAGCAATAGTAAAAAGTGGTCAACCTTCGAATTAAAGACTGTTGCTCATATTCATCGACCCCAAGCAAGCAGAAAGAAACAATCCCACCGTTATTTACTCACAACTGCGACATGGATCATCAATACCATTTGTTGGAATATTGACATTTAATCTCAATAAATGGAAACTGGTTGTCGTTTTTTGAGGAGCTAAGGAAAAGGAAGTAAATCGTGTCAACCGAGGAAACTTCGGCGTTTGAAGTATTCACTGAGATCACATTGGCGGTATTTCGGCTCAATGCCCTACTGCTCTCTAAAGGCGATCAGCTCGTTGCTCCGTTGGGAATCACGAGTGCGAGATGGCAAGTACTCGGTGCGATTGCGCATTCGCCACATCCACCTACCGCGCCTCAGATTGCCGCCGCAATGGGTATCACGCGCCAAGGCGTGCAAAAGCAATTGAATCTCGGGCTAAGTTCAGGGATGGTGAGAACCCTCACTAATCCTCGCCATGAACGCTCACCACTCTATCAACTGACCGAGCTTGGTTGGCGTACTTTTGACGCGGCGATATCGCTGGAAGCTGAATGGGTCGAATCACTGATGCAATCCTCTGATCCTAACGAGCTAAAAGTGACATTAAACACCTTGATCAGCCTGGAGACGGAGCTGGGAGAGTCACCTGTGCCAAATACAAGACATAGCGCTCTGGATTCGTTCGTAAATAACGATAAAGAATTACCAAACAGTTAAACGAAATACAACGTGGAAACAGCATGTAATTGGTGGAACGCATTTGTCTCTACGTTGACATATTATTGCCGTCAAAAGCCGCGTAAATCACGCGACTCGCCTCGGCAGGATAGCAATACAAACATAAATATAAACACATAATTTTCAGGAGATAGAAATGGTCAAACTAGAAGAAATGGACACCCACGTAACCCTGCGGGAACAGTTATTTTCGAACACCGATGGCTCCATCGTGCTAGTGAACATATTTCATGTTGATCCTTCAATGGCTGACACCCTAATAGAAACTTGGAAGGAAGATGCAGAATATTTCCGGTCTAAGGTGGGCCTGATTTCAGCACAATTACATCGCGGAATCGCTGGCAGCGGCACATTCATGAACTATGCTGTTTGGGAGAGTCTGGAGCATTTCCGCGCCGCGTTCACAGATCCTGAATTCAAGGAAAAACTCGCCAAATATCCTGATGGGATTGTCGGTTCGCCTCACGTGTTCCAAAAAGTAGCCGTTCCCGGAATTTGCGTGGCATAAGCCGAGGAAAACTGTCACGATCCCTCTTCGATAACGATATCGTGCAGAACAAGAGCGCACCCGCTCAACGTTTACCTCAGGTGCGCTCATTTATGAAGTGACTAATTATTTCAGCAGCGCTTTAGCCTTAGCGACCACATTCTCTACAGTGAAACCAAACGCTTTAAACAGTTGATCAGCAGGAGCTGATTCACCAAATGTCTCCATACCAACAATAGCGCCATTCATACCAACATATTTAAACCAGTAATCGGCGATACCCGCTTCGATTGCAACACGGGCCGAAACCGCAGCAGGCAGCACCGCTTCTCGGTATGCAGCATCTTGCTTATCAAAAGCATCAGTAGACGGCATCGAGACTACGCGTACCTGGCGACCTTCCTCAGTCAATTGGTTGTAAGCACTCACCGCCAATTCAATTTCTGAACCGGTTGCGATCAGAATCAGTTCTGGCTGCCCCTGACAATCTTTCAGGATGTAAGCCCCTTTCTCAATATTAGCCAACTGCTCGGCAGTACGTTCTTGCTGTGCCAGATTCTGGCGAGAGAAAATCAGCGCTGATGGGCCTGTTTTACGTTCGATAGCATATTTCCACGCCACCGCAGACTCAACCTGGTCACATGGACGCCATGTACTCAGATTTGGCGTCACACGCAAACTGGCAAGCTGTTCTACCGGCTGATGAGTCGGGCCATCTTCACCCAAACCGATTGAGTCATGGGTGTAAACAAAGATGCTGCGAATTTTCATCAATGCCGCCATACGCACTGCATTACGGGCATATTCAACGAACATCAGGAAAGTTGCGCCATAAGGCACAAAACCACCATGCAGAGCGATACCGTTCATAATGGCTGACATGCCAAACTCACGAACGCCGTAATGGATGTAGTTACCAGCCTGATCTTCGTTCAATGGCTTAGAACCTGACCACATCGTAAGGTTACTTGGCGCCAAATCAGCAGATCCGCCCATAAATTCAGGCAACACCTTGCCAAACGCTTCCAAGGCATTCTGGGATGCTTTGCGGCTGGCAATATTGGCCGGATTTTTTTGCAACTGTTCGATAAATGCTTTGGATTCAGCTTCCCAGTCTGCCGGTAATTCGCCACTGGTACGACGTTTGAATTCAGCAGCTAATTCAGGATACGCTTTTTCATAGGCAGCGAATTTTTCATTCCAAGCGGCTTGTTTCACATTGCCAGCTTCTTTTGCATCCCACTCAGCATAGATGTCCGCTGGAATCTCAAATGCCGGATAATTCCAATCCAGTGCTTCACGAGTCGCGGCAATTTCCGCATCACCCAATGGCGCGCCATGAGAATCATGGGTACCCGCTTTGGTTGGCGCACCAAAACCGATAACTGTTTTGCACATTAACAGAGAAGGTTTATCAGCAACTTTACGTGCTTCTTCAATAGCAGCTTTAACTGAAGCTGCATTATGGCCATCAATACCGCGAATCACATGCCAACCATAAGCTTCAAAACGGCTTGCCGTATCATCCGTAAACCAGCCTTCAACATGACCATCAATGGAAATGCCATTGTCATCATAGAAAGCAATCAATTTGCCTAGCTTTAAAGTACCCGCCAGAGAGCAAACTTCATGAGAAATGCCCTCCATCATACAACCATCACCCATAAAGGCATAAGTATTATGGTTAACGATCTCATGACCAGGACGGTTAAATTGCGCGGCCAGAGTGCGTTCAGCAATCGCAAAACCTACTGCGTTGGCAATTCCCTGCCCTAAAGGACCTGTCGTAGTTTCTACGCCTGGAGTATAACCATACTCAGGATGGCCTGGGGTTTTAGAGTGTAACTGACGGAAATTTTTCAGATCATCAACGGAAACATCATAACCGGTGAGATGCAACAGGCTATAAATCAGCATAGAACCATGACCGTTAGATAATACAAAGCGGTCACGATCAACCCAATGTGGATCAGTTGGGTTATGATTCAAATAATCACGCCATAAAACTTCAGCGATATCAGCCATTCCCATAGGCGCACCAGGGTGCCCTGATTTTGCTTTCTGCACAGCATCCATGCTCAGGAAGCGAATAGCATTAGCAAGGGTTTTACGAGTGGTCATTTTCTACTCCAAGTGGGATAAAAACGTTTAGGGGGATAATTTTCTCAGCACAGCGTACAAACCGCAATCTTTAAAGCCAAATACCAGGAAACTATCTTAATTTCATCTGAACGACAATTCTTTGATTTACCTTATGGCTCTATATAAATTTCAGCATCATCAGAGTAATAAACAAACTCATTGCGCATATAAATGGGTAAATGAATTAAACACAGCTATTAGTTGCCAATCAAGAGATAAAATAACCCATTAAACAGAGACATATTCTTGATTTATGGCAATTTTCAGCGACTAGATTGATTGTTTATATTTATCCTAATTATATTCTAATGATCTCTTAATAATTTGATTATCAATAGTGAATAGATAGAAAAAACATCAATCAAAAATCAATGTTATTTCAACATCAATAACCAAATAAATAGTTTAAAACAAAATAATACTTATAGTTATATTTTCTTATATGATGATATTTTTACCTAAAATAATAAGTAATTTGATTAACATATATAGATAAAATAAAAAATATTATTTTTTGACGAATTAATTATTGCAATCCATTATATAATCGGGTTATTTTAAATAGAACATATAAAATAGACACGCAGATGACTACTTAATTAACAACTAGGACATTCTCATGTCAAATATCAAAAACAGACCAAGTAATATCACTCCGCAATTAATTTACATGTGGGAAAAAAGTAATGAGCCTTGGGGCGCAAAAGATCGCCAATCAAGATTTATATATGCAAATCCTGCTTTTTACCAACTGCTCAATCTGCCCGAAGATTTCGAGATTACAGGGCTTTCAACCGGGGAATTGCCCTCACCTATTGCAGAGTATACAGAAGAGTATTGTCGTCAAGATCAAAAAGTGATGCAAACCATGAAAACAGTCACTTCACTTGAGACTCATCTATTTGGGAAAAATAAAGTCAAGCAAACCTATCGCTGTAGTAAATATCCGCTTTGTGATGAAAATGGGGACTGTATCGGTATCACTTTTCATATGTCCAAAGTTCAAAATTTTTCCATTGCTTACTATCATGAAAAAGTATCTCCAGCAGCTCTGGAATTTACCCCCCCTAACGACATATTGACTCAAACTGAATGGGAAGTTCTTTTTTTGGCTCTTCGCTCACTGGACGAAGAGAGTATCAGCGAAACATTAATGATAAGTACAGAAGAAGCCATTAACCATATTCAGTCAATTTACCGAAAATTTGATCTACCGCTGCATATAGAATTAGACGATTTCTGCAAAGCAAATAAGTTTGATCTATATATTCCAGAAAGGTTCGTCGCTACTGGCAGCCAAGAGTTATAGCTCCCCATTAATTAAAATCTAAGTTCCAGATATTTCTCCAATAACAATAGGAATTATGTTGTGAGTTATAAAAAATTAACCGTATCGCCTCAAATTATCAATCTAATGGAAACCAGTCATGAACCCTGGGGCATAAAAGATCAAAACTCCCGTTTTGTCTATGAAAACAAGGCGATGGCTATGCTGCGCGATCTTCCCCGTGGTTTTAATGTAGAAGGACGTCTAGACAATGACCTGCCTTGGGAAGGTGCCGCTTTTGCAGAACAATTTCAGATCCATGACAGAGCAGTAATGCAAGCAGAACAAAGAATATGCTCATTAGAAACCCATTTATATGGTAAAGAAAAATTACTTTCCTCCTATTTCTTCGAAAAGTTTCCATTTTATAATGAAGATAATCAATGTGTCGGCGTTATTTTCCATGCCTGGAAAGCCGAAGCCTATTCTCTGACACGCTTTTTTTATGGTAAGCTCCCCGCTTCTATTATGTTCCAGCCTCCTTCTGAGCTATTTACTCAACGGGAATGGGATGTCATTTTTCTATTTCTACAGAAACATACCAGTAAACAGATCGGGCGAATACTGAATATTTCTTATCGCACGGTAGAAACGCATATATTACGGATATACAAGAAAATTGGTATTAATTCAGGTCAACAATTGGATGAATACTGCCGCCTTAACGATTTTGATCTCTATGTTCCTGAGAGATTTTTAAAACCTGGTAGTAAAATGTTTATATAATATGGTAAATAAAACAGATGAAAACAACGAACAATATATCAGCACAGGTAATAAATACCATAAAACATAGCCATGATCCTTGGGGCATTAAAGATAAAAGCACTTGCTTTATTTATGAAAATAAAGCAATGGCTATGCTACAAGATATTCCGCTTAATTTGAACGTCGAAGGGCGTTTTGATTGTGAATTACCTTGGGCAGGAGCAATATTTGAAGAGCAATTTCAACGACATGACAGAACCGTCATGCGCTTGGAAAAAAGTATATGCTCATTAGAAACACATAGATTTGGCAAAGAAAAACATCTTTGTTCCTATTTCTTCGAGAAATCTCCATTTTATAGTGAAGATAATGAATGTATTGGCATTATTTTTCATGGGCGGAAAGCGGAAGCGCTTTCTTTGAAGGAGTTTTTCAATGGAAAGCTGCCACCTTCCATTATGTTTTGCTCTCCCTCAGAACAATTTTCCCAACAAGAGTGGGAAATTATTTTTCTATTTCTGGCAAAATATAGCAGAAAGGAGATCAGTGAGAGGCTTAATATTTCTTACCAATCGGTGAAAGATCAGATAGAAAAAACATACCAGAAACTAAAAGTGAGCTCTGACTCTCAATTTGAGGAGTATTGCCGTATCAATAATTTTAACCTTTATATACCAGAGCGATTTTTATTTCCTTATTTATAAATCTCACCTTTATATCCAAGTTATTATAAAAGGAAGCAATATTATAAAAACAAAATATAAAACTATTAAACTAATTCTACCACAACTCAACCAGATGATATATGGAATAAAATCCCAGAGTCGTGGTTTGCAAAAAATAGGGAATTTATCTGCATATATGTAAATGTAATAATCATTACCGTTAATAAATTGTCTGAAAAATAGCAAAAAAGTATTCATAAGAAACTATTAGTTATTTCGGTTATTAAACTAAGAATATTTTTCACAGATAATAATAATGCTATTTACATTAAGAAAAAACACCTGCAATATATAGGGAATACTTTGCCATAAAACAATCGATACTATTATTCAGTATTCTCTCCGATAGCCAATTCAATTAACCTTGATTGATAATCTGTGCCTAATTACTACCAATCAGCAAAACATTGATAATTTATCTATTATCAATGTTTTTCTCACAATTAAAACTTGGAGATTATTTATGGATATTCGAGACTGGCATCCAGCAGATATTATTGCAGCACTGAGAAAACAAGGAACAAATCTTTCAGCCGTTTCTCGCAAAGCTGGTTTAGCATCATCGACACTGAGTAATGCATTACATCGCCCGTGGCCAAAAGGAGAAGCATTAATCGCTACTGAATTAGGTTTACATCCATCGGATATTTGGCCATCACGCTATAGACCTGGTAAAGAGAACAAATTCTTAATAAAAGTTGCAGAAACAAGCTGTGTAGAAATCTGGTAGCACCTGTATGTCTTATGTTAATGCAATTTCATTATCATTTATATTGTCTGTCGAGAGATTACAACATGGTATAAGTACAAACAAAAAAGATATAGATACGAACGAAAAAGCCCCGGGCAACTACCCAGGGCTTCGAAATCTTTGGCGGTGCGGACGGGACTCGAACCCGCGACCCCCGGCGTGACAGGCCGGTATTCTAACCGACTGAACTACCGCACCGCGCAGCGTTCTGGTTGAGAACGAGGTGAATATTACGAATCCAAGATCATTCCGTCAATATTTTTTATAACAAAGTGACGAGTTTGATCAACTTTTCACCCCAAAAGGTGATTTATTCGCAATTTTATGTTAACTCTGTTCAGAACTTATACGCCATAAACAGCTCCCGCCCTTCTTCTCAACTAAATCCAATCTGGATTCGTGAGCCGCGAGTTCTTCATCCGTTGCATAAACAACTTTCAATGCCGTTTGAGACCGGGTAACACGCTGTATTTCAGCAGCATTCGCACCACCAGCAATTTCCCCTTCCATTGAAAAAGCAAGGGAAGTCTGACCGCCTGTCATTATCAAATAGACATCAGCCAATATCTCGGCATCGAGTAACGCGCCATGCAAGGTTCGTTTAGAATTGTCTATATCATAACGATCACATAGCGCATCAAGGTTATTTCTTTTCCCCGGAAATAACCCTCTTGCAAGTTGTAAGCTATCAGTAATCTTGCAGAAATCCGCAGTTGGCGGAATATCACGATCCAGCTTGCCAAACTCATAATCGATAAAGCCGATATCGAAGGGAGCGTTATGGATGATCAATTCAGCGCCGCGAATAAATTCAACAAACTCATCTGCAACATCAGCAAACAGCGGTTTATCCTGCAAAAATTCATCACTGATCCCATGCACTTCAAATGCTTCAGGATCGACCAATCTATCCGGCTGAATATAGACATGAAAATGGCGGCCGGTTAAACGACGGTTAACAACCTCCACAGCCCCAATTTCAATAATTTTGTGCCCTTCATAGTGAACACCTAATTTATTCATACCGGTAGTTTCGGTATCAAGAACAACTTGTCGTGTAATTGCCGTGCTCATAATGCCTTTTTATGTCAGACTTAGGGTTTTGAATTGAATAAGCAGAGTCTACCAGATATGGGCAAGCAGGTAGAAATTTTCACCGATGGATCTTGTCTCGGCAATCCGGGGCCTGGGGGCTACGGTGTGTTATTACGCTATCAACAACACGAAAAAACCCTTAGCGAAGGTTTTTATCGTACAACAAACAACAGAATGGAACTCATGGCGGCAATTATTGGCCTGGAAACGCTGACTCGCCCTTGTAAAATTGTCTTAACCACCGACAGCCAATATGTGCGTCAAGGCATTACACAATGGATTCATAACTGGAAAAAACGCGGCTGGCGTAAAGCAGATAAATCTCCGGTCAGTAATGTCGATTTATGGCAACGGCTTGATCAAGCCATTAGCCGCCATGACATTGATTGGCAATGGGTCAAAGGCCACTCCGGGCATAATGAAAATGAACATTGTGATGAATTAGCCCGTGCCGCAGCAAACTCACCAACAGAAACCGACACTGGATATCTTGAGAATAGAGATTAACTGCGCTTTCGGTAACATTTTGTTACGCCAACAGCACTGCCCAATTTAGGTTTTAATAACGTCACTTTCATCTGGTTTAACGTTAATGGCAGTGTGCGTTTGCGGGCAATAATCAGACTGACACAACCCAATACAGACAGGCGCCGATTAACAAAACCCGTTTCATTTCGCCAAGGCAATATTTGAAAACTATCACGGTACATCACTTCATAATTAAGCAAGCTCAACCAATCAAGTTGGCGCATCAGGGAAAACATCCGACTGCAATAGGGCTGATGACGCCATAATCCCGGCACTAATTTTCCCAAACCAAGCAAACTCAATGAATTAAAACCACTGATAATGAGCCAACCATCATCAATCATCACTCGATCAACTTCCCGTAAAAGACGATGGGGATCAGCGCTGTAAGCCAGCATATGACTCAGTAAACAAGCATCAACGGACTTTTCTTCAAACGGTAGATGGTAAGGATCAGTAATCACCTGCATATTCTTGCCTTCCTTACCCACATTAATCTGATTAAAAATCGGACACTCCTTGCTGTCAATTTCGGCACTCAAATTACCGACTTTCAACAGATGGAAACCAAATATTTTCGGCCACCAAGGTTGTAATTGACGCTCCAAAGCGGCACGGTAATACTCCCCCCAAGGTAAATCAGCCCAAGAAGCCGGGGGATTTATATTCTGTATTGTATGTGCAGATTTCATGGCTTCTTCCTTATAACCCGCTGTTAATAAGAGGTATACAATGGAGCTTATCAGCATTCCGGTCCTTTCGGATAATTACATTTGGTTACTTTGTGATGAAAACAGACATGTTGTCATCGTTGATCCGACAGAATCACAGCCTGTTCTTGATACCTTAAAATCCCACGGCTGGATACCCGATGCAATTCTACTTACCCATCATCATCACGATCATGTTGGCGGCGTCCCTGGAATTATTGATCGATTCCCTGAGCTACCAGTATACGGCCCAAAAGAAACCGAGAGCAAAGGTGCGACGATGATAGTCTGTGGCGGTGATAGCATCCATTTCGGTCATTTTTCTTTCCAGATCATCGACGTTCCCGGCCATACTCTGGGGCATATCGCTTTTTATCAAGCGCCTTACCTCTTTTGTGGGGATACTTTGTTCTCTGGCGGTTGCGGACGCCTCTTTGAAGGAACCGCTGAACAGATGTATGCATCTCTAAGTAAAATAGCTGAACTGCCCGATGACACACTGATCTGTTGCGCCCATGAATATACCGTTTCTAATATGAAATTTGCTCATGCTGTTTTACCCAATCAGACTATCAGCGAATATCAGCAAAAAGTAACCCAAATGAGGGAAAGCAATCAACCAACAGTACCAACCACATTACAAACCGAGAAAAAAATTAATATTTTCTTAAAATGTGATGATGTTGATTTACAAAGAAATATTGGAATTGTCCCCAACTCTCAACCACTTTCCGCCGTTTTCTGTCAACTAAGAAGACGAAAAGATCAATTCTGATTGAGAGAGTTGCTATATCGAGCCAAGATAAGTATTATTGGTCGTCTTTTAAGCAACCATAAAAATTAATTATGAAGACAAAAGCGATTCTGTTCGCATCTGTCTTGCTGGTTGGCTGTCAATCTGGACCAGATTGGTCGACGACAGCCGGACAACGGGCACAGAATTCGTCTTCAACGAGTCTAAAGACAGGCAAGATAGCAGCAACTAATGATACCGATCAGCTTGCTGCCTACTGGGGAGAGGATGGTTCTGGCGCTCAGCGTGAGCTGTGGGGATACATCCGAGATGAGTTGAAGATGAAAATCCCTGATAATTACAGGGTTCGTGAACAACGAAATTATTACCTGAAAAACAAGAGCTATCTCCACGATGTAACTTTACGGGCTGAACCGTATATGTACTGGATAGTCAGGCAGATCAAGCAACGCGATATGCCAATGGAACTGGTACTGGTACCCATAGTGGAGAGTGCTTTTAACCCGCATGCTACCTCACGCGCCAAGGCCGCGGGTCTGTGGCAGATTGTCCCGGATACGGGCCGCAATTACGGTCTTACTCAGGATAAATGGTACGACGCACGCCGGGACGTCGCCGCATCAACAACTGCCGCCCTGAATCTGTTACAACGCCTGAATAAAATGTTCAATGGTGACTGGTTATTGACTATTGCTGCTTATAACAGCGGCGAAGGCCGTGTTATGCGCGCAATAAAAGAAAACCAGATAAAAGGTAAGCCAACAGATTTCTGGTCATTATCACTACCACGGGAGACTACGCTCTATGTGCCTAAAGTTCTGGCGCTCAGTGATGTCATCCGTAACAGCGATAAATATGGCATTACGCTGCCAAAATCCAATAACCAGCGGGCGCTTGCTCAAGTTGATGTTGGCCAACAAATCACGCTGTCTCAGGCCGCAGAACTGGCTGGCATGTCCCTGACATCGATTAAAGCCTATAACCCCGGATATAAGCGAGGAGTAACATCGCCTAACGGTCCACATTACATCATGTTGCCAAAGGCAAAAGTTGATCAATTTAAACACTCGCTGGCAAATAAAACCGTTTTAAGCAATATTCGTCAGGAAGTTGCTAACAACAACCGCCGATTGAGTAAACAAAGTCAATATAAAGTTCGTTCAGGTGATACATTATCCGCTATTGCAAAGCGGTTTAACGTTTCCACCCGCGAATTACAACGCATGAATAATCTGAAAACCGCCAAATTGTTAAAAATTGGACAAGTATTAAGGGTAAATAATGACAATGCCATTATTTACCGTGTACGCCAAGGCGATTCAATTGCCAGTATTGCTAAACGTCACGGTATCAACATTAAGGATTTAATGAACTGGAACGATGGCATAAAAACAACAGATATCAAACCAGGAATTGAGTTAACGCTCTATGTCGATGAATTCTCTGATGAAGCTTAAAATCTTTTCCAGTAGGTATTTTATTGTTGAAGGAAGATAATAGATGGCCCTCTCTTAGGGCCATTTCTTCATATTTAGTGAAATAAAATTTAGCTTATTCTCTTCGAAATCAAACGAATTAATAAACAATGCAAGGAAATTATATAATCAATTGATAACTACAACACTCAATCATTAAAATCAGACTAATTATCAACATATTAATGTGTTAAATATGCTATTTAAGAAATCGCATTTAAATAACATAACAATATAATCAAGATAAAACATTAATTACTAAACTTAATGGAAATCATAAAAATATCATTAATAAACTATCACATTTAACAATAAATAATAAAAAAATAAAACATCACCAAGTAATTTATAAAACATTCATATTAACAACAAATTAAAAAAAATATAACTCTACTGTCGCCATTTATATTTCTATTATTTTTCATATATAAACCATCAAATTCTTGTAATATTCAAAAAGTCAGCTAGGATAGTTAGCAATCAATATTAATTACGTTGCTGAATAGTTACTTGGCGTTTTAACAAATAAACTTGTTAATATAATTATCCAAGCGTTAATATAACGAAAAAAAGATTAATACACTATAAGAGAACAATATAAGAATAAGCACCACATGTAATATTGGCAACATACATTTCCGAGATAAAAAAGAATAAGCAAAAGTTCTTTTACCACATCTAAGGACTATCACTATGACAACATCATCAACAATGCGAACTCCAGTCAAACTACCACCAATGCCATCGGAAAGCGAAGCCTCAAAAACATATAAATCAGCAGATATGGCACGCTCCTATTTAGAGGGAGACGATCTTGTTTTTACTGACAGCAACGGCTTTGATCAGGCTCTCAGAGAGGGTTTTTTCCTCCTGAAAGCCCCATCCTACATGGATTTTGAACACGGCGATCGATTTGCATACCACTTCTTTGAACCCGCCACAGAAGGGGACCTTCGCCCCTATACGGGATTCAAGTCATGTACTTTTTCCAATAGTTACGAAGGTTATTTCGACAGAGAGCATGATCAATGGGAACATTTCCGCCTCGAACGGGAACATTGGCACCTTATGCCATCAGAGGTTGCGACACTGGGTCATCATATGGCACACATCGGTATATGCGTACTACGTTCCGTGTTAACTTATATTGGCATTCCTCGTCGTGACTGGGAACTCATTACTAATGGTATTTCAGAAGGGCTAAGAAACCAGATGTTATCGTTTAACCACTTCCGATCAGAGAAAGCCGTCCGAGGTTCTAAATTTCATCGGGATTCAGGATGGGTGACAGTTTTAAGATCAACTGAACGTGGCCTTCTTGCCTATATAAATGATGAGCTTTTAGCTATTGATCCTGTTCCAGGACACCTAATCATTAACTTTGGTAGTTCGATCGAAGTGCTGACAGAGAATTTAACCCCAAATGTTCGGGCCAATATACATGGCGTTGCTCGCACAGAAAGAAATGGGCAGCGCGATAGAATGTCATATGTCATGTTTTTAGTTAGCAATCTGGCTGGTAATGTCTACAAATATGGCCCCAACGGCCCTATCAAAGTTCAATCCGTTAAAGAATTTACTATCCAGGAAGCGAGTCGAACATACGATGATGATAATGACGCTTTATAGATATTTTCTGCACAATAAATCGGGGTTATAACGCAGACTTGAGCTGACAGATACTTTATTATCAGTATCTGTCATATCGATTCAAAGCTAATTCAGATAAAATTTTTTGAAATAATTTAATAATAATTGCTATTGCCGGAATTAAACTTTCTAAAATTGTGTTTTTTGTTCACTGGGTTCCTACAATAATAAAAGGGTAAAACTGTATCATGACGTGGATTTACGATTTATTAAAATAACCACAATTATAGTTGAAAAAACACCTATAAATGTTGTAAAAAAAACGATGCTTATGGAAAAAAGATAAGATATTGTGGAACCTATCAAAGGGCCAATAAACATGGAAAAACCAACAGAAATTGACGTTAAGCCAAATATTTTAGCCGAGTTATCATTAGTTGCGAATTTCTGCATATAAATGGTAACAATAATATTATTCATCGACGATCCTATTCCTATTATTGCCATTGCTAAAAATATAAAAAATAAATTGATTTTATCAGGAAATAAATCGTTAAATTGATTTGTTATTCCTATTAAAAGATACCCCGTTCCCCACAAAAAGAATGAAAATAACATAATATTTAAAGATATGTTAATCCTATACTTTCCAAATACTAAACCAATTAAAACACCTGAAACACCAGAAAGACACATAGCAAAACTATAATGGCTGCCATTTAATCCCTGCTCCATAAAGCTAAGAGCTATTAAGCTATCTGATAGATAACCAAAACACGTTAAAGTGGAAATAACAATAAATGAAAACAATATTTTATTATCTTTCATTATATTAAAGTAATTAATTAGTGATATCTTGTTTTTTTTGCGATTAACATTGATCAACGGTTCTGAAACAAAAATATATAAGACTGCTGAAATAAAATAAAGGATTGATATTAAAATAAGAATCTGTTTTGTCGAGTAATAAATGAGAATAAAACCTAAAAATAACGGGGCCAACATTTTATATATTTGAAATAAAACCTGCCAATAACTAAAGTTTTTTTCAAATTGATTGGTTGATATGTTTTTTAATATTTTAAAATTAGAAGGTCCTAAAAATAAACGAAGGATGTTTTTAATAAAAGAATAAAGAATATATATATTAATGTCATCTATATTGTATTGAAAAGTGGTAATAACACCGCAAAGTACCGAAATGATAATAATGTACTTTTTGGGTTTTATATTTTCATCTACAAATGACGAAACATAGGGCGTTAGAAATAGTAATGATGCAGCATATGAAATTGTATATAACGATGAGTATATTGCTCCACCATTCCAATGATATGTAATTAGCGTGAATGATATTATCATCTCCAAATACAAGGTGAAAGAATTCCCTGAGGAAGCTAATATTAATTTTCGAAATTCTTTATCCATTATTTCCCTCCAACTAAAATAGCCTCAGCAAATACATCATTTGTATTAATTACATTTTTTCAGTATTTCAACCCGAATAATATCCACTATTGATTTAATTACTGCATCTTTAGTTAAAGTGTCAGTATCAATAATTTTCCAAGTATCATCATAAAACGTCTGGTATTGATTAAGAACGTGTTTTTGATATTCTATAAAATCATATTTTTCATTTATCTCTAATTTCCCAGACTCACTAGGTTTTAATATTTTTTTCCTTTTTTCAGCAATATTTGGAGGAACATCAAGATATATCACCATGTCTGGTTTTGTATTTATTGATAGAACCGATTTACTTAATTTTGCTAATTCCGTGGATTTAAGTAAGAATCTTGCTAAATATTTATAATACCAACTATCACATATAATAATTTTACCTTGTAATAAACAAGGTTGAATAATTAAACTATCTAAAACAGAAAACCACGATGCTATCAATAGAATCCAATGCCGGTCACCAAGTTCACCCAATGGAGCTGAAATGTCATAATCCCAAAGGAGATCTCGTATTTTTCCCATGTGATACATACTATACCCAGATGGCAGTAAAGGATAATTCTTATCTAAAAAAACAATATTATTATAATCTAGAGACAAAATATCATAAACTTCGCGTGAAATTGTTGATTTACCGGCACCATCATTTCCTTCAAAAGCTATAAATAAACCGCGTCTAATCATTTCTTTTTTCCCCATAGTACGCTTCAGTATCAAGTGAATTTCTACCACTACCGATAATAAATGGTTTAAATCCATATTTTTGATATAATTTGTGCATCTCAACATATGTTTTATAAATATCTTCAAAAATAGGTCTAGGGTGATTTTGATATTCAGAACCATGATCGGGATGAAAGATTGCTACTGCTGGAACTATGCCATTTTTTGAAAAAAATTCCATTCCTTGTACTAAATCATTTAAAGGTTCTAATCCCGCTACAAACCCAACATAAACATTGCCTTCACCTAACTCTGAAACAGCAGCCAAGTATGCTTCTAATAGATTATTTCTCCCATAGTCCTGAGATTTACCAGGACATATCTGATCAAATAATTTAGGATTAAATATTTCTAAACTAATAGCCCAGCTATCAACAAACTCAGAAATTCCCTTTATTTTATTTAGATCTTTAGGGGGCATTGATATTAAATGACTGTTAAGGTTGTTTTTTTACAAAATTGTACCATCTCCTAAAATAACTTCTTAAGGTACAGTATGCGTTGTTTCTAATTTAGAGCTATCACTTGTTCCATACGCCCTTCTTTTAGGAAGAAAATTTCGTCATTAGTCAGTGACCTAAATGCTTGTGCTGTTATCACATCCATTTTATGCTCCTCTAGGATTTTTTTGACAAATAAATTGGATTAAAATTTAATTCAGCATACTAATAATAACAGTTTTTTTAATTCAGCTATGTGATAGTTAATGTATTTGTGGGTACCATCACAACTAAAAATATAACCCATTGAAAAAGCTGTAAATTATTTGTTGCTTTTTGTGATAAAGTTTGTATCAAGCTTGGTATGCTTTCCAAGAGGTTCATTTGACGTAATTATTTGAATTTATTGTTATTATTCTTTCGGTTATGTATTCAATGCAGTGTTCATCATGTAAAATTCTGTCATTTATTAAAAAATTCTTGATGACCAAAATACACGTTTTTATTTATCTTTCTGTCACCGTATTCTTCGTTGGCGCAACCGAATTCATGTTGTCATCCATGCTTCCCTCTTGTAGTCGCTTTCGAGACAACAGCATTTGCTACTCAGGAACTTGAGCGGATATACAATAATAATAACGCTTTGTAGATATTTTCTACGCAATAAATCGACAGGTGAACCCCGATCTCTCTCAGGCTCACCAAATCGTCAGGCATATGAGAATGGATTTTTAATCACCAAGATGTCTTCCAACATCTGCCCGTGATTCATGTCTTCACTATAGAGCGCCCGACAACCTTCGATAACCGCAGTCGCCACAATACAAGAATCGTAGAATGACAAGTGATAACGCTCTGCAATAAACCTAGCTCGGTCATAAACTTCAACTGTAAGAGGTACGATTTTGCAAAAACTACGTACAATATCGAGGAACTCCGCTATCTCTTCCCAACTCATCTTAAGTTTACGCACACACACGTGCGCCACATCTTGGGACAGCAGGTACAGCACCACATTGCTGTCGATGAAACCGCAAGACTTAGCCCCAGGTATTCGCTTCATCTCTACTGAACTTGAAATCTGTCGGCAACTTACCGCGGAATGTCCGAAGACGCTCCAACAACACCTCAGAGCCAGGCTTCTTGCATATCGAGAAGGTACGCGGATCATCCGCTACAATCTCAATATTATCACCTTCACTCAATTCCAGAATTTCAACTAAGCTAGCCGACAGACGTATAGCAAGACTATTACCCCATTTTGTTACTTGCATGACATTACCTCCTCTAGATATACACTTTTATTGTGTATTCACTCTTGCAAAATACAAGCTTAACCAAGTGCATCTCGCCCGAATACGGGGAAGATTTTTACCAAGTTTCCTGTAGCTGAAAAATGTATACAAGGAATAAACTCCGTTCTTATATCAGGTATCCGGCATACCTAATCCGATAAATTAATTCCTTGTTCACTTTCTTTCTCGGGTATATTACTAACGCTTCCCCTTTTTCCTTTGTAATATTTTCACATCTGCCTAATCTGGTCTGGCATCGTCTCCCCCTTACGTACTTCACAATAGCTTTTCTACGTCATTGACTCATCACGCTTTATTGCAAGAAATATACGAACATCTATTTATATATGGAGTTAAATCGATCTTATGAACAAAAAAACACAATATTTATCCACTCTGGAACAGAGTACAAAATGCACGTTTTTATTTATCCTTTCAGTCACCGTATTCTTCGTTGGTGCAACCGAATTCATGTTGTCATCCATGCTTACCCCTCTTGCAGTCGCCTTCGGGACAACGGCGATCGGAGCATCCTGGCTGGTATCTAGCTATGCATTTTCCTACGCTCTGGCAGCACCTATATTTGGGTATTTTTCAGATCGTATTAACAGAAGCAGATTACTTCTGATTTCTCTGCTGTTTTTCGCCGCAGATGGTCTCGCTATCATTCTTGCCCCCACTCTTAATATCGCAATCACGCTGCGAATTTTTGGCGGCATAGCATCAGCAGTAATCATCCCCACCGTATTTGCCTTGATCGCCGATATCATTCCCTATAATCGCCAAGCCGGAGCGATGGGCGTCGTTATGCTCGGTATGACTTTTGGCATTGCATTCGGTCCAGCTTTAGCCGGGATATTGACAGATTTAATAAATTGGCAGGCACCGTTTTTATTTAGTTCACTCGGCTGTGTCGTTACATTCATCATCGGGATCTACTGCCTTCCATCAAAAACTGCGCCTCTACAGCCAACAAACCAGCGCTTAGTCTGGTTTCGGCAATGGTCGGTTGTCAGGCCGCTCATTGCAAAAGGGGCGTGGAATGGCGCCGGCGTCTCTGCTTTTCTTTTGTCTGGAGAAGTCTTACGTCAACGGTACGGATTTGGCCCCACTGAAATCGGTCTGACCGTTGCAACCTTTGGTGTTGGCTTAGGGTTAGGTAATCTGTCCGCTGGTTGGCTTCGTAAGCTTTGCGGTCGAGAAGAAGTGACTTTAGTTTTGGTCAGTTTGCTACTGACTGGTGTGATCTCAGTTTTTATGCTGGTTCCGCTTACGCTCCTAGGTTCTCTAGGATGTTTAATATTCTGGGGTGCCGCGCTGGGCGTTGGAGCGCCTGCAAGTACCGTCGTTTTGGCAACACGAGCAGGCGCTAACAAAGGTATGGTTCTGGCCTTTGCTGAAACATTCAATAATCTGGGGATTTTGTGCTTAGTGCCATTAGCCACTATTGGGTTAGTCGCAGGAGGTTCAAGCACAGCAATGGCCGTGCTATTCGTCGGGTTGGTCATCGGCCTTACATTGACAATATTAGATTTCTGGCTGATGCGCTCGGCAAATCCTTCTCTATGAATCTTCTCCCTCTGGCTTTATTTCCCCACCGTATATTTGATGGGGACATTGAATAGTTATTGTGTCCAGAAGGACATGAGCAAATTTTCAGTTACAACCAAAATAACCAAGCAAACAGAGAGATGATCGCGATACAGGCAATATTCAGTACCATACCCACTCTGACCATTTCAGTCTGTTTAATATGACCGGAGCTGAAAACAATCGCATTAGGTGGTGTGGCAACCGGCAACATAAAAGCACAGGATGCCCCAAATCCGATAATGAGTGTCAGCGTCATTATCGGCATCCCCAACGCTTCCGCAACGGTTGCGAATATCGGTACTAGCAACGCGGCGCTGGCTGTATTACTGGTAAATTCAGTCAGGAAGATAATAAATGCTGCTACCGCAACAATTATCACAAACCAGTGGCTTGCACCGAAAGTAGCGGCCATACCATTCGCCATGATTTCACTAGCGCCTGAGTTTTTCAAAATAGCGCTTAAAGTCAGACCACCGCCAAACAGTATCAACACACCCCACTCGGTGTTATTTTGAATCTGGGACCAACTCGCTACCCCCGTTATACCAATCAGAACAGCAGCACTGACAGCAATAATGGTATCCAGATCTTTCACACCCCCTAAGGCAGAACTGATAACCGTACTAAAGATCCAGCAAAATACGGTTAATAGGAAGATCAGCATGGTCATCAGACGCTTACCAGTCCAATCCAGTTTTTCCAGTTTCATGTCGAATTTATGATTCAAATTCGGGCGCAGCATCAAATACATAATACCAACCATCATTGGCAGCAAAATAACCACCAACGGAACCCCAAACTTCATCCAATTGAAGAAATCGATCCCCAGTTGAGCCGCAGCAATCGCGTTTGGCGGGCTACCGACTAGTGTACCTAAACCACCGATACTTGCACTATAAGCCACCCCTAACAGCACAAATACAAACGTATGACGTTCAGAACGTGCATCCAGATTGGACAAAATACCTAATACTAATGGCAGCATCATCGCGGCAGTCGCTGTGTTACTGATCCACATGGAAAGGCCAGCCGTCACACCAAACAACAACATCACCGCTACAGACAAACGTCCACGGGCAATCATCAGCAGACGATTAGCAATCAGTCTGTCTAATCCTTGAATGTGAAGTGCAGTTGCTAAGGCAAAGCCGCCAAAAAACAGGAAGATAATGGGATTAGCAAAAGATTTCAGTGCATCTCCCGTATTCATCAATCCCATACCAACCGCCAGAATTGGAATACATAATGCAGTAATAGTGACGTGAATAGCTTCGGTAAGCCACAACACACCAACAAATACCATCAGTGCTAAACCCGCATTAGCTTTTTCACCAAACGGCAATGTATTAAGTAGAATAAATAGTAATACAACATCAGCAGCCAGAATAATTAAGCCTTTTTTATTCGAAAAATTTAGCTTCATGGCTGGTGTTAAAGATTCAGAAGCATCCATTGGTAACTCCATTAGCGCCGGTGATATCTGATCCACCATTGCTACAATTGTTAAAAAAATACAAGGCGTGTGAATATAAGGAGTCTTCTCTAGGAAGCAAATGCAGTTCTTTGAATTTTGGGATCTAAAGCGCAAGAACCAATCAATTAAATCATAATAGACGGTGTTTTATACAAATTTTCGTTGTTACATCACATTATTACACCTTTATAGGTATAGGAAACCGTTACGTTTTATGCAGTTTTTTTGGGCACAAAAGCAGGTGAGTTTTACTTCTCCTCAAGTTGATAATAAACCCATTTAAAAAATGAGAGAGCGTTTTAGCATCAACGGTGGTTAAAAATCTGGCGAATTAATTTACCAGAAAGGTTATAGGTTGGACGGGTATTTAAACATTAACAAGACCATTTTTTTCGTTTTTCACTGATAGCTTTATGATGGTAGGTTTTAAACTGTTATTAAAAACCACTATTTAAATTTCTGGTTTTAATCGGTACAAAGTTTTAATAATTTTTCATGTGATTAAATAAACTCTTTTATTCCTTTTTTCGCGGCTAATCGGGTTAATCCTGTTATTAGATTAATTCTGTCTATTTTGGCACTCTATTAATCAAATTAAAACCTGTTTTTTAACAATACGCTTGTCTTTTTTCCAGATCTTAAAACCATTTTAACAGATAAAAAACGGCTTTTCTTAACCCTATTTAATCACTTGCAGATAAAGCATAGCTAATCTTACTTAAATAAGTGAAAGTTTCTATAATCCTTTGCTTTCAAATGGCACGAAAAACGATAATCCACATAATTTAACTTGAGTGAATAGGGCCATAAGCTATAAAATTATTTTTTTATTTAATTATAAACAAGAGCGAAAATCAATACACACGTCACATTTCCACACTTAATTAAATCGATTACATAAACAACTAACTTTTTTCCACATTCCATCCAGCACACTTCATATTGTGATTCTTCATTAAAAACATAATTATTCATTGTGCCGTAAAAGTGATAACCTTAACATGGAAGTTTTTACAGTTTTATTGTTTTATTGTTTTATTGTTTTATTGTTTTATTGTTTTATTGTTTTATTGTTTTATTGTTTTATTGTTTTATTGTTCAATCATGATAGGTGAAATTATGAAAGATAAGACTATGAATTTCTCTGTAAACAAAGATCTGGATGTTCATTCAAAAAGCTTCGACGCCTTTATTTCATACATGGAGAACTGTAATGAGTTCTGGTATATAAAAGATAAAGAATCGAGATTTATCTATATGAATGATTATGGACTTCATCATAGCGGACTACCCAAAGGGTTTAATGTTGAAGGTAAACTGGATAGTGAATGTCCGGTTTATTGGTCTGAGGTTGCTGACATTATTCAATCTAATGATCGTAGAGTGATGGAGGAAAAAAAAGTCATTCCTACTTTGATTACATTTATGTATGGCGGTAGGGATAAAATTATTCAACCATTTATGGCGGATGTCACGCCTTTGATAAAAGATGGAGAGTCGATTGGCGTAGTAGGCAGAGCTAGGAAGCTAGAGGTTTTTTCAATGTATCATATGGAAATTAATAAACCTCCTGAATCATTATCATTTGGCAACCCAACTGAAATTTTTACAGATAGAGAGTTCGATATAGTGTTTTTTGCGTTGCAATCACTAAGCGCTAAAGATATAGCTAAAAAATTAGGTATTTCATACAGAACGGTCCAAAGTAGGTTGCAATTTATTTACCAAAAAATAGGGATAAATTCATTAAACCAGTTAAAAGAATATTGCAGGGGTAAGGGATATGATAATTACGCTCCCACCCGATTTATTAACCCGAATCCCTATATACCTCTAATATAACAATGAACCGCACCGTTATCGTCATTACTCAATTAGGGTTCTGCCTGGCAGAGCCTTACACCTTGGTTTCTCTCACATTCCATCCAGCATATTTCATTTTGTAATTATTTATTAAAAAAATGATTAATAATAAAAATTTTACACAACATAGAATATTAGCATATGGAAGATAATTACAGGAAACTGCTCCTCTGTAAAATCATCCGCACCAAATAGGTACCCAAAAACTCATAAATATAATTATCCATTGTGTCGCAAAAGTGATAATTTTACATGGGAGTTTTTACAGTTTAATCATGATAGGTGAAATTATGAAAGATGACACTATGAGTTTCTCTGTAAACAAAGATCTGGATGTTCATTCAAAAAGCTTTGATGCTTTCATCTCATATATGGAAAATAGTAACGATTTTTGGATCATAAAAGATAGCGAATCCCGATTTGTCTATGCAAATGACATTATGCTTTATTACAGTGGCCTTCCCAAGGGTTTCAACATAAAAGGTAGGCTTGATAGTGAATGTCCAGCTCCGTGGTCTGAATTTGAAGATGTTATACAAGCTAATGATAAAAACGTAATGACGAGTCAAAAAACCATTCCGGTACTAAATACCTTCATTTATGGCGAAAGAGAAAAAATAATCCAACCATTCCTAGTCGATATTATACCTCTAATGAAGGATGGAAAATGCATTGGAGTTGTTGGTCACGGTAAAAAACTTGAAATTTATTCCATGTACCATTTCGAAAACAATAGGCATCCTGACTCATTAACTTTTGGCACACCAACTGATTTATTTACTGATAGAGAGTTCGATATAGTGTTTTTTGCGTTGCAATCACTAAGCGCTAAAGATATAGCTAAAAAATTAGGTATTTCATATAGAACAGTACAAAGCAGGCTACATATCATTTATCAGAAAATAGGGATAAATTCATTAAGCCAGTTAAAAGAATATTGTAGAGGTAAAGGGTATGATAACTATGCTCCTACCCGATGTATTAACCCCAATCCCTATATACCTCTAGTATAACAATAAATCACACCGTTATCGTCACTATGCTATTAGGGTTCTGCCTGGCAGAACCTTACACCTTGTTTCTCTCGCATTCCATCCAGCATATTTCATACTGCAATTATTCATTAAAAACATAATTAATAATAAAAATTTTACACAATATATAATATTAGCATATTGAAGGTGATTACAGGAAACTGCTCCTCTGTAAAATCATCCGCACCAAATAGGTGCCCCAAAACTCATAAATATAATTATCCATTGTGTTGTAAAAGTGATAATTTTACATGGGAGTTTTTACCGTTTAATCATATAGGTGAAATTATGAAAGATAACACGATGAGTTTCTCTGTAAACAAGGATCTGGATGTTCATTCAAAAAGCTTTGACGCCTTTATATCATATATGGAAAACAGCAATGATATTTGGGCTATAAAAGACAATGAACATCGATTCATCTATGGCAACGATGCAATGATTTATTACAGCGGTCTTCCTAAAGGTTTTAATATAGAAGGGAGGCTTGATGGTGAGTGTCCAGCACCGTGGTCTGAGTTTGAAAGTATTATACAAGCTAGTTGTGATGTTGTAATGACGAGTCAAAAAAACATCCCAGTATTAAACACCTTGACTTATGGTGGGAAACAAAAAATGATCCAACCATTTATGCTCAATGTTACCCCCCTAATGAAGGATGGGAAATGCATTGGGGTTGTTGGTCACGGTACAAAACTTGAAATTTATTCCATGTATCATTTTGAAAACAACATTCAGCCTGACTCATTAACTTTTGGCAAACCAACTGATTTATTTACTGATAGAGAGTTCGATATAGTATTTTTTGCATTACAATCGCTAAGCGCTAAAGATATAGCGAGAAAATTAGATATCACCTATAGAACGGTACAAAGCAGGCTACATATCATTTACCAAAAAATAGGGATAAATTCATTAAGCCAGTTAAAAGAATATTGCAGGGGTAAGGGATATGATAACTATGCTCCTACCCGATTTATTAACACGAATCCCTATATACCTCTAGTATAACAATGAATCACACCGTTATCGTCATTATTCTATTAGGGTTCTGCTTGGCAGAACCTTAAGCCTTGTTTCTCTCACATTCCATCCAGCATATTTCATATTGCAATTACTCATTAAAAACATAATTACTAATAAAAATTTTACACAATATAGAATATTAGCATATTGAAGGTGATTACAGGAAACTGCTCCTCTGTAAAATCATCCGCACCAAATAGGTGCCCAAAAACTCATAAATATAATTATCCATTGTGTCGCAAAAGTGATAACCTTACATGGAAATTATTCCAGTTTTACCGTTTAATCATATAGGTGAAATTATGAAAGATAACACTATGAGTTTCTCTGTAAATAAAGATCTGGATGTTCATTCAAAAAGCTTTGATGCTTTCATATCATATATGGAAAACAGCAACGATTTTTGGATCATAAAAGATAGCGAATCTCGATTCGTGTATGCTAATGATGCTACACTTTATTACAGTGGTCTCCCAAAGGGGTTCAATATAGAAGGAAGACTTGATATTGAATGTCCAGGACCGTGGGTTGATTTTGTAGATGTTATACAAGCTAATGATAAAAACGTAATGACGAGTCAAAAAACCATTCCAGTACTAAACACCTTCACTTACGGCGGGAGAGAAAAAATAATCCAACCATTTTTGGTCAATGTTACACCACTAATGAAGGACGGAGAATGTATTGGGGTTGTGGGGCACGGTAAAAAACTTGAAATTTATTCCATGTATCATTTTGAGAACAACAGGCATCCTGAATCATTATCATTTGGCAACCCAACTGAGATTTTTACAGATAGAGAGTTCGATATAGTATTTTTTGCTTTGCAATCATTAAGCGCCAAAGATATAGCCAAAAAATTAGGCATCACCTATAGAACGGTACAAAGCAGGCTACATATCATTTATCAGAAAATAGGGATAAATTCATTAAGCCAGTTAAAAGAATATTGCAGGGGTAAGGGATATGATAACTACGCTCCTACCCGATTTATTAACCCTAATCCCTATATACCTCTGGCATAACAATGCACAGCATTGCTGTCGTTACTATACCATTAGGATTCTGTCTAAACAGAATCCTATGCGCCGACCAAAACTCGCTTAACAACGCGAAAAGAGTTTTGTGGGATACCTCACATGAACGTTATCACGGTCTTACAGTTCAATCATGATAGGTGAAATTATGAATGATAAAACTATGAGTTTCTCTGTAAACAAAGATCTGGATATTCATTCAGAAAACTTTGATGCTTTCATATCGTACATGAAAAACAGCAATGATGTTTGGGTTATAAAAGACAAGGAACATAGATTCATCTATGCCAATGATACTATGATTCATTACAGCGGTCTTCCTAAAGGTTTTAATATAGAAGGGAGGCGTGATGGTGAATGTCCAGCACCGTGGTCTGAGTTTGAAAATATTATACAAACTAATGATAAAAATGTAATGACGAGTCAAAAGACCATTCCGGTACTGCACACCTTCACTTATGTCGGAAAAGAAAAAATAATCCAACCATTTCTGGTCAATGTTACACCGCTAATGAAGGATGGAGAATGCATTGGGATTGTGTCGCACGGTAAAAAACTTGAAATTTATTCCATGTATCATTTTGAAAATAACATTCATCCAGAATCATTAACTTTTGGCAAACCAACTGATTTATTTACCGACAGAGAGTTCGATATAATATTTTTTGCATTGCAATCGCTAAGCGCTAAAGACATAGCTAGAAAATTAGGCATCACCTATAGAACGGTACAAAGCAGGTTACAATTTATTTATCAAAAAATAGGAATAAATTCATTAAGCCAATTAAAAGAATATTGCAGGGGTAAGGGGTATGATAATTATGCTCCTACCCGATTTATTAACCCGAGTCCCTATATAACTCTAACATAACAATGAACCACCCGTTATCGTCACTATGCCATTAGGGTTCTGTCAAACAGAATCCTACTCCCCTCCCAAAAAGTTTTGTTTCACCCGCTTTTGTAATACTACTCCTATCTGGCGATCCGTGAAATCAACAGAGATATAAAGAGGAATGTCAGCAGAGTAAAATATTAAATAATTGATGCAGAAAAATTAATTATGACAAACATCAAGGCGTGACGTTAATAACTCTATTTTAATCTTATGATCATACCTGAAACTTTCCACAAAACACCATGAAAGTTTCAGGTATTTAATCTCTTCTCATTGAATTTTTTTCGAGAAGTTTATTTTAGTTCACTTTGAATATCTGCTTGGCCATATTTCGAAAGGCTCACAATTTAAAGCGGTAGCAATGAGCTGCTCACCTTTAGGCCACGGACGGTGCAAAGCATTTGATAAAGTGGATGATGCAAGCCCCGCTTCTCTTGAAATAGCAGATAACGACGTTCCCCGCTTTTTAAGCCCTGCAATAATATCAGCCGGGTGCCAGTCGTTTTTCACAATCATTCCTTATTCTCCTTTCAGTTTGGTTATTCAAGGTGCTATATTCATACTCTCTTTAGATTAATATTTTTATACCCGTCATCTTTCAAGTTGCCTCTTTGTTGGCTGCACTCGCTCACCCCGGTCACATAGTTTGCTATGCTCCCGGGGATTCGCTCCCTTGCCGCCGCGATACATCTTGAAATCCATAGGGTATATATTGTTACAGCTTTTTCCCTGAGTCCGCACTGGTGCGGAATATAAAAAACAACTGTACTAAAACGTTAAACTCCGCTAAGTACAGCCAAATATTCTCCGAATAGGAACATTTATATCTAACAACTAAAAGGTCATAAATGAACGTTAATTGTTAAGAAATGTTCTTTTATGGATACTAGAATGTTTAAAAAGTTTAGTTATTTTGGGAAATGTTGGAAGCGCATTAAATACATTAGCGAACATCCTAAAAAAGCGCTTCAATGACGAGGAATAACACCAATTAATACTTTATGACCATAGAAAAATTGCCTGCGCAACAGCAAAGCCAGTCGATAATTATCGACTGGCTGAATGACTGTTAACGTGCTTCATTCTGTGCCGTTAACCTGCCCTTAATGCGATAAAACCATCTTCCTCCCAATATTGCCACCATAAGTTCAAGAGACGCTATTGCGGCTAAAGTTAGGATAAATAAGGTCTTGCCCGCGCCAACTAATATCCATCCTCCTATCGCTGGAAATCCAAATATCCCCACAAAGTAAGCGACAACGAACCAAGTAAGGGCCGCATGACGGTTCTCAAGCGCAGAGTCGTTTACTGCCCATGTTTGAATAACGGGATACACCAATCCATAACCTATCCCCGTTAACATGGCCGCCACAATCTGAAACATAGGGTGAACCGGTATGCCTAGCAAAGCCAGAATGCCCATGATTAAGAATAACATCAGCACGATGACTAACGGGATACGGGGCATCGTCGATAAACGGCGGGCTAACAAAAGCCGCGCTACAACCACAGTCGCTGCATGTACAGCAAAGAATGTACTTGCATTTGCTTGAGTCCCTTCAACCAACGAGCTCTGGAACGACATCATCCCAGAGAATACGCCGCCTCCCAGACCCACCATCACAATAGGACGGATCGCACTACTGGCAGCAATCTTGGTTATTTTTTTCACCCAAGGTCTCAGTGATAACTCCCGTTGACCATGCGGCTCCTTGATCCCAAAGGTCGCCAGAAGTAGTGAGGCGAGGATGCCAATAACGCCAACAAAGAGAAATGTTATTCGGATGGGCACTCCTGCCTGTTCAACCGCCGCAGCGAGAAGGATGGGACTACCGCAAATCCCAGCCATTTGAAATGCGCTGAAACGAGTAAACCAGTGACCCCTGTCAGCGTCAGTGACACGCTCCGACAATGCCATAGGCCCACTGATATAGAACATTCCCCAACCAAGTCCAATCAAGAACGCCGCGATACGCGGGATGTAACTCAGTTCACCGCTGAAACCGCCTAAAAGAAAATAACCACAAGACATCGCTAACGCCGCGAGGGCTGCAAGACGCGATGCTTCCAATTGACCGGCAAACCATCCGACCAAAGGAACACCAATCAGGGTACCAACCAAAGCCACGCTAAGGGTCGTCCCAGTGTCAATGTCACTCCCCCCTTGTGACCGAAAATACGCGGAAATAAGAAAGGTGGCGCCATATCCCCCCGCAGTGAACAGGGTTCCGAACAGGAGAAAAAGTGCCGACATTGTTCGCATGAGTCTAACTCCATCTTAATTATTACAGGACGCCGAATGGCTTTGGCGCCATCGATCTCAGTTTATTCACCGCTTTTTGTAGACGGAGACAAACATACCGTATCTCGTCCTCGTTATTAAATCTGCCCAGACCAAAACGCACACTGGCTTGAGCCTGAGCATCACTGAGCCCTATTGCTTTCAGAACATGTGACGGCGCTCGGTTAGCAGATGTGCATGCAGATCCAGAGGACAACGCAACCTCGGAAAGCTCCAGCAAAAGCGAGTCAGCATCCACACCGTTAAAGGAGACATTTAACAGACCAGGAAGGCACTCTGTGAGATGGCCGTTTATCCGAACGTCAGCTACATTCTCGATAATATACGACCGAAGTAAATCCCGTAAATAACGTAACCTCATCGACTCATCAGGCAAGTTTTTAACAGACAGCTCGACGGCACGCCCGAAGCCTACTATACCCGGGACGTTAAGGGTTCCAGAGCGTAAGCCTCGCTCATGTCCTCCGCCAACAATGAGAGGCGCGAGTGCTATATTCTTATTGCGTGAATCGATATAAAGTGCGCCGACCCCCTTTGGCCCATATATTTTGTGCGCGGAAAATGAAGCAAGGCTTATATTCATGCGCTGTACATCAAATTTTATTTTGCCAAGCGCTTGCGTGGCATCTGTATGAAAAGGAATGTCACGTTCCTTACAGATCGCGCCTATCTCCTCAATTTTTTGTATTGAACCAATCTCATTGTTAGCGGCCATAATCGAAACGAGATAGGTATCATCTCTTATTGCACGAGCTATTAAGTCTGGGGATACAATGCCGTCGCTTTGCGGCGGTAAATAGGTCACCTCCGTTCCCATTGATTCGAGCCTACTGCAACAATCAAGAACAGCCTTATGCTCAATTGTCGATGTGATGACATGCCCCTTTTTGCCCCGATGTTGAAAGCCCGCGATTGCAAGATTGTTCGACTCGGTGGAGCCAGACGTGAATATAATATCGGAATGACTCGTCGCATTTATCGATGTTGATATCACTTTTCTTGCATTATCAACAGCCTCCATCGCTTTCCACCCAAATGCATGGTTATTGCTGGCAGCATTCCCATAAGCGCAGGTGAAATAGGGCATCATAGTTTGAAGCACATCGGGATCTAATGGCGTTGTAGCATTGTTATCCAAATATATCGGCCGAGTTAAGTTGTACATAATGTTCCCCCTTAACAAACAAAGATGAAATTATTTTTTTATTATCTTGACTATATTTACTAAGCAGTAACTACATCTCCTTGACTCACCTCCCCCTCTTCATTAACAAGATTAAGACGAATGGCAGTTGAAACTCCGAGCATGTGGCTGAGTTGCAGCCCACGCACATATGCCAAAGCTCTCGACCAAGCGCAGTCCTCAAAGAATACCTCCAGAATAGCGTCTGAGCCTTTGTGATCACCTGCGGCTTTCTCAAAATATTCCTTCGTAATTGCCGCACAGGTGAGTTTCTGAGTTGGCTCTTCGTAAGAAGTATCTGATGTCGACGGTTTGCCGTCAGCAAGGTTTTTGGACACCATCCGTCGAGTGATAATTTCGGGTATTTCCCCAGAGGCTAGGATGTGGACAAGGTGTTGCCTGGCTGAATCTTCGTGGATCACACGTATTTCACTGAGCGGAATCTGATATTTTTCTGCTACAGGTAAGAAGATATTCCTGATCGAGGCGTGGAGATGACTCAGGCGGGGGTTCCGTTTTTGAGAATTAGTCAAGTTCTCTATCAGGAACTGGAGGCGAAATATCCCATGATGATCGAACGCCACGGATATCCTCGGTAATTGGCCGCATTCATCTTGGCTTCGCTTGGCGAATATCAGAGCAGCCTCAAAAGCTTTCAACTGAGCTTCGATAACTATTTTACTATCCTCATTAAGATAAACTCGTGAATTCCCTGCCAGTATGCTTACGTTAGTTTCTCGCTGATTCATTTTCATCAATATCCTTTTCCAAGATGGATCGTATATATAAAAGATGACCACAAAGATTCATTAATTTTTGGATCAAGGGACTTTCTTAAAGAGTGGTTGATATAACGCATGGAAAATAAGGTGATCTTTAATAATTTCACATACGCTAAATACCGTTCTCTCTTACGGCCCCTGTTATAAAATAAGTATGTTTGATATCAGGCAAGGGTATAATTCCCATAAAAGAAGTTGGGTAAAGATTAACGTGTCTTTTTTATTAAAAAATAGATCTTCGTCTTGTTTGAATGTTTTTTCTTTTTAACCTTGCAACCGTGGTTCTAAGCCCGACCATCGGACATCATCTAGCTCTCAGCTTATCGGGTAATTCTGTCACACCAATACAAGGCTCTAATTGCCAAGTATGGATATATCCGAACTATTGTTGAGACAGCTAACTAAAATCCGTTATATCAAGGTAAATCTTCTCAGCAACATTAAGGAGGGGATTCTCGCTATTAATCCATCGGCGAAAAGTTTCACATGTGAAAATATGGCCGCACCGACTGCCTCAGGAAAACTCAAAAGTTGATGTTGTAGAAGTTATCGGGTTATTACCCTTATGAAGGAGGTTTTATCCCCCCTGTCAGACCACCGGCACAATACAGTATCGCAGCTAAAGCTGGCGGCTTTAGCCTTTCATTTGGAAGAATAAAATTATTTCAGGTTTGTCATGCTCAAACATCAACCTATTACAGCTCAACTTAATTCTTTCTCTTCGAATCACCGTTGGCTCTCCGATCAACAAACATATTTAAATCGGCTCCGATAAACGAAAATCAGCACTGTTATTACCAACCTAAATCACTCTTTAATTCATCAAGTGTGTTGGCACGGTGAACACCTATCCCGTGCTCTAGATCATGAATTGCCTGTAACGTCTCGCTATTCGGTTGCAGCAACCCATCCGGCAGCCGACCTTCTGCGGCTAATCGATTAATAACCATACTTCACTTTTATATAGTCGTTGTTCCACTACCGGCAAAAGGATCAGAAACGCTCAACACATCAAAACTGCCAAGCAAATCAGTTCTTGCCTCTGTATTCTTTGAAAGGAGGGTTTTACCCCTCCTGTTTAACTAATACTTACTGATCAAGCCTGACCTTTTACTTCTTTCAGACCATAGAAAGGAGCACGGTTACCTAAAGCTTCTTCAATCCGGATCAATTGATTGTATTTAGCAACGCGATCAGAACGGCTCATAGAACCGGTTTTGATTTGGCCTGCCGCGGTCCCTACCGCCAGATCAGCAATCGTCGCATCTTCCGTTTCACCAGAACGATGAGAAATTACCGCCGTGTAACCTGCGTCTTTTGCCATTTTAATCGCTGCCAGTGTTTCTGTCAGAGAACCAATCTGGTTGAATTTAATCAGAATAGAGTTAGCAATGCCTTTCTCAATACCTTCTTTCAGGATATTGGTATTGGTCACAAACAGGTCGTCGCCAACCAACTGGATTTTTTCGCCCAGTACTTTTGTCTGGTAAGCAAAGCCTTCCCAGTCAGATTCATTCAATCCATCTTCGATAGAAACAATCGGGTACTTTCTGGTCAAATCTTCCAGGTAATGAGTGAATTCTTGAGAAGTGAAAGTTTTGCCTTCACCTTTCAGTTCGTAGTTACCGGTTTCTGAGTTGTAGAATTCAGAAGCGGCGCAATCCATAGCCAAAGTGACATCTTTACCCAAAACATAACCGGCTTGTTCTACCGCTTCTTTAATAGCAGCCAGTGCAGCCGCGTTAGATTCCAGGTTAGGCGCATAGCCCCCTTCGTCACCAACCGCAGTGCTCATACCTTTCGCTTTCAGAACCTTAGCCAAGCTATGGAAAACTTCAGAACCGATACGCACCGCCTCTTTCAACGTTTTTGCACCAATCGGCTGAATCATAAATTCCTGGATATCAACGTTGTTATCCGCGTGCTCACCACCATTGATGATGTTCATCATCGGCAACGGCATAGAGAATTTACCCGGAGTGCCATTCAATTCAGCAATGTGCTCGTACAACGGCATGCCTTTCGCTGCTGCTGCCGCTTTAGCGTTAGCCAGAGAAACCGCCAGAATCGCGTTAGCACCGAATTTGGATTTATTTTCAGTACCATCCAAGTTGATCATGATTCTGTCGATGTTAGTCTGATCTTTAGCATCCTGACCGATAACTGCCTGTGCAATCGGGCCATTTACTGCATCAACAGCTTTCAATACACCTTTACCCATAAAACGGGATTTGTCACCGTCACGCAGTTCCAACGCTTCGCGGGAACCGGTAGATGCACCAGAGGGCGCAGCCGCTAAACCCACAAAACCCCCTTCCAGATGCACTTCTGCTTCTACGGTTGGGTTACCACGGGAGTCAATGATTTCACGACCGATCACTTTAACGATTTTGGACATTAGGTTTTCCTCAGTACAAGTTACATTTCAGGTAAGTGACGGCATACTTCATACCGCCACTCACTGCACATCTTATTTGATCTGGCCTTTCTGATATTTACCGGCGGCTTTAACAAAACCAGTAAACAATGGATGGCCATCACGAGGAGTGGAAGTAAATTCTGGGTGGAACTGACAAGCCACGAACCAAGGATGGTCTGGGATCTCAATAATTTCGACTAATTTATTGTCTACTGAACGACCCGCTACCCGAAGACCAGCATCTTCAATACGTTTCAGCAGTAAATTATTCACTTCATAACGATGACGATGACGCTCAACAATCGTATCTGCCCCATACAAGGCGCGCACTAAGCTATCTTTTGTCAGGTGACATGGCTGACCACCCACACGCATCGTTCCACCAAGATCACTCTCTTCGCTACGCACTTCTAAATTACCGTCTTCATCACGCCATTCGGTGATCAGGCCAACAACCGGGTACCGGCAATCTGGCTCAAATTCTGTTGAGCTGGCTTTTTCCAAACCCGCAACATGGCGAGAAAACTCAATCAATGCCACCTGCATGCCGAGGCAGATCCCCAGATAAGGAATTTTGTTCTCACGCGCATAACGGGCTGTCATGATTTTGCCTTCCACACCACGACCACCGAAGCCGCCAGGAACCAGAATCGCATCCAGTCCCTTCAATAATTCAACACCACGAGTTTCAACATCCTGAGAATCAAGCAGCTTGATATTCACCGTCAGACGATTCTTCAATCCACCGTGCTTCAATGCCTCAATCACGGATTTGTACGCATCAGGCAGTTCAACGTATTTACCCACCATCCCAATAGTGACTTCACCAGAAGGATTAGCTTCTTCGTAAATGACCTGCTCCCATTCGGACAAATTTGCTTCCGGGCAATCAAGGCTGAATCGTTTACAAATATAATCATCTAAGCCTTGAGATTTCAATAGCCCTGGGATTTTATAAATGGAATCAACGTCTTTTAGGGAGATAACCGCTTTCTCCGGCACATTACAGAAAAGCGCAATTTTTGCCCGTTCATTAGCAGGGATAACGCGATCTGAACGACAAATCAGAATATCCGGTTGAATACCGATAGAAAGCAGTTCTTTTACTGAGTGCTGAGTCGGTTTAGTTTTGACTTCGCCAGCCGCTGCCAGATAAGGCACCAGTGTCAGATGCAGATATAAAGTGTGTTCACGGCCAACTTCGACTGCCATTTGGCGAATTGCTTCAAGGAATGGCAACGATTCGATATCACCGACAGTACCGCCAACTTCCACCAGCACCACATCATGACCTTCACCACCACTGATGATGCGATCTTTGATCTCATTGGTGATGTGAGGAATAACTTGAACGGTCGCCCCTAAATAGTCGCCACGGCGCTCTTTGCGCAGCACTTCGGAATAAACCCGCCCCGTCGTAAAGTTATTGCGGCGAGTCATTTTAGTGCGGATGAAACGCTCATAGTGACCTAAATCGAGATCAGTTTCAGCACCATCTTCGGTAACGAAAACCTCCCCATGTTGAATTGGACTCATCGTACCTGGATCGACATTGATGTACGGGTCCAGTTTCATAATCGTGACATTGAGTCCACGGGCTTCGAGTATAGCCGCCAAAGAGGCTGCGGCAATGCCTTTACCCAGAGAGGATACGACCCCGCCGGTCACAAAAATATAATTAGTTTTCATGCTGAACCTGAAAGTTTAGGTTTAAAGATGATGGATATAACCAGGACGGGAAAGCAGTATACCCGAACCTTAAATTTGCCACAAATAATCTGAACGCAAATAAGGTACTTTTCCCGCATTTTGTTGTCCCACATTAACCCCATCTCTGCTTAAGCATAGCCGGTTCATTCGTTGTACATGGATAACAGCCCCTTCATAGCATTGTCAATGTCAACATGAGCACAGACACAAACTTTATTTTCCATGAAGTCAATCGTGCCTGTTTATTCTCAATGTCGGACGATTTTATTGCTTTAATTGATTAAAAAACAGTAATATTGCTTCTATGGTGATCATTTCACCTAAATCACACTCAACCCAAAGGCCCCATTATAGGTAACAATCGCTTATGATTTAAGGAGCGGTGCCATGATTATACTGACTCAGGAACAATTCGATAAAATTATTGATGCAGAGGACAATACTTATATTGAAAAAATCAGGCAATGCATTTTGTCAGAACATGCCGACTTGGTTGTGCATGAGGATGAGAAAAATTTGCATAAGCGGCTTAAAGAAGCCTATCGGTATTTAATCGAAGACCTGGGCTTTAAAGATAAAAAGCTGATTAAATCATACCTTTATTTAACGGCATTTAACCTTAATTTCCACGGTGTACCAGAAATCAAAAATGCCCTTGAAGCAGGAGAAAACCCGGAACAACAATACAAAGATATCTTGAGAATAATAGATAAATTGTTGAAAAGGAGCAATTAACATGCCTTTACCTCTGTTAGTCCCGGCAGCCCTGACTGCTGCCGAATATGCGGCATCAGCCCTTGCGGGCATATTGGTTGGCGTTGGTGTGGGCCTCGGCGTTACGGAAATGACAAAAGACAAGGATGATGAAAAAGAGCAAGAGGAAGCCCGAACGGATGTGATCAGTACAACAAGGGAAGAATGCAAGGCTTGCCCCGCCATTGAGAAAGTGAGTCCCAGTTGGGAAAGCACCAGTTCATATTCACAGGTTACCCTTGATTATCAACTCCAGATAGCCAAAACCGTTTACAAACCGGACGTAAAACTCATACAGGTATGGGAATGTCTGGGGGTCAGTTTTGATGGCTGGCGACCAAAAGCATGCCTGTTTCTGGAATCCAAAGCGAAATATGATCAGTTTTTTAGGAAGGGAAAGCCAATGGAGTGGTGGACGGGAGATCAATCTATGATAAAGCAAGCTAGTAGACAACAAGAAGTATGTACTTCATTGAATGGCATTCCACGCGCCCACTGGCATTTTATGGAACCTATGAGTGCAACTTACTATTCGAAAGAATTCTCTGGGCATCCCAACGTTAAAGTATTTCTCACCCCTTTAATTAAATAGACGAGGTAATAAATGGCTATTTTATCACTAGAAATAGAACTGTATTTTGACTGGAAAGAATCGTTGACTCCACAAATGGCACTCACTGATTTGTATAAGATAACGCAACAGATTGATCTATTCTTTGGATATCACAAGACTTGGTTTCTTCCCGGACACTCCCGTAAACAGGCATTAGAACACACCGCCTTTGATGAACAAGGGGCAACGAAAAAGGTAATAGAGGCATTTGAGAAGGATTATAAGGAAATACCACCTTTTATTGTCCAAAAAATCTGGGATGGTGAAGATGATGACCTTGCCTGTTCTATATCCTACAGAAACTACCGTAGTGACAGGTTAGGACAAACCAAAATAAGAATAGATCTCAACATTGATGAAAAAGAGTTTCAATTTTCACGGTTAATTGATTTTATTACCTTTTTGGTTTTCAGCCGTAATACCCCCTACATTATGGTGGAAACTAACGGCTA